>NZ_JBITLX010000015.1:118518-216440 GCF_044465625.1 Actinoplanes sp. NPDC049599 | reverse complement strand
CACCTTCTGATGATCAGGACGACAAGAGCCGTATGACAGGAGACTGTCACGTACGGATCTGTGAGGGCCGGAGGGTGAAACTCCCTCCGGCTACTCGGCGGTTTTGCTGGAACGTTTTAGCTCATCAAGATCTGCGGGAAGGCTGCCGCTGAGGCTGCGACGGCACTGAATGGCGAATGTCGGGCGGTTAGCTCCGAGCCATGGTGCTACAAGATTCGCGCGCGGCGGGCAGTAGGCAGCCGGCGGTCGGCGGTCGGCGGGCAGGCAGGTGACAAGCAGCCGGCGGTCAGCGGGCAGGCGGCAGCTGCGCCCGCGCTGTGCCCGCGCTGTGCGCCCGCGTCCGCGGCCCGTGCCCGGCGCCGCGTCCGCGTCCGCGTCTCACCCTGTGCCGCGTCCCCGCGACCGCGTCCTGCCCCGCGCCTCGCCCTGTGCCGGCCCTCGCCCCGCGCTCTGTGCCGGGCCTCCATGCTCTACGCCGGGCCTCGCCCCGCGCCGGGCCGAGCCTCGCGCCGGGCCGGGCCGGGCCTCGCGCCTCGCGCCGGGCCGGGCCTCGCCTCGCGCCCCGCCCCGCCCCGCGCCGGGCCGGGCCTCGCGCCGCGCCGGGCCTCGCCTCGCGCCGGGCCTCGCCTCGCGCCGGGCCTCGCCTCGCGCCGCGCCGCGCCGCGCCGGGCCTCGCGCCTCGCGCCGGGCCGCGCCGCGCCTCGCCCCCGCGCCCCGCCGGGCCCCGCGTCCCGGCGGGCCTTGCCTTGCCGCCCCGCGCCGTCCCGGGCCCCGCGTCCCGCGCCGCGCTGCTGGTGGTCGGCTGTCGTTTGTGGTGGGTGACGGGCGGCAGGTTGGTGAGTGGTCGCTCGGAGTCCGGCCCGGCGTGTGCGGGTGGGCGACGGTGTTGCGGTTGGCACACCACCGGCGCCGTATCCGAAAAAGAGAAGGCGCACCGCAAAGGGTGCGCCTTTTCCCAAGAAGATAAGGCCTACTCGTCCGCGAGGATGGCGTAGAGCTTGCGCTTGGTTTCCGTCAGTACTGCCAGGGCCTTGTCGCGTTGTTCCGGGGTGCCGTTGAAGCCCACCTGGCGCAGCGCGTCCATGATGCCGATCGCCGCGTCGCGGAAGTCCTGGACCTGGGACATTGTGTCGTTGCTGAACTGGGCCCACGGCGGGTTCTCCGCGGCCGTGGTGGCTTCCTCGCGGCCCGCGTCGGTCAGCGTGAAGCGTTTGCGGCCGCCGGTGGCCTCCGCTTCGATCAGGCCCTCGTCCTCGAGGAGCTGCAGGGTCGGGTAGACCGAGCCCGGGCTCGGGCGCCAGATGCCGCCGGTGCGGCTCTCCAGTTCCTGGATCATCTCGTAGCCGTGCATCGGGCGTTCCAGGAGCAGTGCCAGCAGGGCCGGGCGGACGTTGGGGCGGCTGCCGCGGCCGCCGCGGCGGGGGCCGTGACCGAATCCTGGGCCGCCGGGGCCGAAGCCGCCGTGGCCGCCCGGGCCGAACGGGAATCCGGGTGGGAAGCCGAAACCGCGCATCAGGCCCTCGCGCAGGTTGCCCGGGTGGATGCGGCCCTCGTGCATGTGGTGGTGTCGCATGATCTTCTCCGATCGGTTGTCGATAGTTAGACGATATATCGGCAACATGTCCGCGGCAAGGGTTTCTTGGATCCGTGGGGGAGGGCGCAGGCGTGTCGGGGCTGCCATCTGGCAATCTGATAGCTGTGTTGACGGTGCCCATTCGTCAGCTCGGCGAGTCCGAGCGGGCGACGGTCGAGCGGATCCTCGACCAAGACCCCTTCGCCGGCGCTCAGATCGCCGAGCGGGTGGCGGCGCATGGGCTGAACTGGTGGCGGTCCGACGGGCGGGTCTACGGCTACGGGGCGGGGCGGCGGATCGAGTCGTTGTGCTGGTCCGGTGCGCATCTGGTGCCGGTCTGCACGACGCCGGCGGCGGTTTCCGCGTTTGCCGATCTGCTCGGCGCCGAGCCGCGGATCTGCTCGTCGATCATCGGGCGCACCGACGCCGTGCTTGATCTGTGGGAGCGGCTCGGTGGGCACTGGGGGCCGGCCCGGGACGTGCGACCGCATCAGCCGCTGCTGGTCGCCGACCGGGAGGCGCCGATCGCGGCCGACCCCGAGGTGCGGCTGGTGCAGCCCGGCGAGATCGATCAGCTTTTTCCGGCCGCCGTGGCGATGTACACCGAGGAGGTCGGCGTCTCGCCGCTGGTCGACGACGGCGGGCGCGGTTATCGGCGGCGGATCTCCGACCTGGTGCGGTCGAAGCGGGCCTATGCGCGGTTCGTCGGCGACCGGGTCGTGTTCAAGGCCGAGCTGGCGATCGTCACCCGGCGCACCACGCAGGTGCAGGGCGTCTGGGTGGACCCGGAATTCCGGGGGCGCGGGCTGGCCGCCGCCTCGATGGCGGCGGTGCTGCACGACGCGCTGCGCCGGGTCGCGCCGACCGTGAGCCTGTACGTCAACGACTACAACGCGCCGGCCCGGCGGGTCTACGCGCGCTGCGGCTTCGTGCCGAACGGCAGCTTCGCCACCGTGCTGTTCTGATCTTCCCCGAGACCTGGTGCATCCGGCGGGCCTCCCGCCGCCGAAGCATAGGTCGTGACAGCAGTCACGATCCTGGTGCTTCGCGGAAGGGTTCACCGATGAACGTCGCTCGCCTCACCACCCGCCTCACCGTCGCCGCCATGGCCACCGTCATGGTCACCACCGCCGCTGCCGCGCCCGCGCAGGCCACCACCAAGCCGCTGGCCCAGCGCTCGCTGGCCGCGGTGCTGCTCAAGGACAAGAGCGGTTTTGACCACAACGGCCGCGACTTCGACATCCTGAAGTCGGCGGTGCTGGCGGTGCTGGACGCCAAGCCGAACTCGCCGGTCAAGGTGCTGACCCAGGGCCAGACCCGGCTGACCGCGTTCCTGCCCACCGATGCCGCCTTCCAGCAGCTGGCCAAGGAGGCGACCAAGGCCCGCAAGACCCCGTCGGAGAAGAAGGCGTTCTCCGTCGTGGCCGGGCTGGGCATCAACACCGTCGAAAGCGTCCTGCTCTACCACGTCGTGCCGGGCGTACGGGTCACCAAGAGCCGGGCGCTCAAGGCCGACAACGTCAAGCTCAAGACCGCGCTGGGCGCCACCATCAAGGTGGACGTGCGGCACCCGCGGCACCAGCCGGCCCAGGTGTGGCTCAAGGACAAGGACACCAACGACCGCAACCCGCGGGCGATCGTCTTCAACATCAACGCCGGCAACCGTCAGCTCGCCCACGCGATCGACCGCGTGCTGCGCCCGGTCAACCTGCCCTGATCGCCGCTGCCCCGCCCCGGCCCGCCAGACACCCGTCAGCGGCCGAGGCGGGGCAGCAGCTCGGTCAGGGCGGCCGCGCCACCGGCGGTCAGCTCCGGGGTCGGCACCAGGGCCATGACCGGGACGTCGACGCCGGCCTGGGCGTACCGGGCCACGTGGTCGCGGCACTGCTCCGGCGAGCCGTGCACGATCAGCTCGTCCACCACCTCGTCCGGGATCGCCGCGAGCGCGCCCTTGCGGTCGCCCGCGGCCCACGCCGTCCACATCGCTCCCAGCGCCGGCTCGCGGCCGAGCCACCGGTGGAACTCCGCGTACGCCGGCACGGTCAGGTAGGCGGCGATCATCCGGCGGCCGACCGTACGGGCGTAGGCCGCGTCCTCGGTCGGGCACACGAAGATGCGCGCGACCACGTCGAACTCCGGCCGGTCCGTCTTGGCCTCGGCCAGCGCCCGGGGCACGTCGGTGGCGGCCAGCCAGTTCAGGATCACGCCGTCGGCGCGGGCCGCGGCCAGCCGGAGCATGCCCGGGCGCAGCGCGGCGAGCAGGATCCCGGGCGGGGTGGCCGGCGGCCGTTCGAGCCGGAAGCGACGGACCCGGAACGTGCTGAACTCCCGGTCGACCACCTCGCCGGCCAGCGCGGGCCGGAGGAACTCCAGCATGTCGCGGCTGCGGGCGAACGGCTCGGTGAACTCGGCGGCGTTCCAGTCGCCGACCACAACCGGTGACGACGCGCCGATGCCCAGCTGGAACCGGCCCGGCGCGGCCTCGGCCAGGGCGGCCGCGGTCATCGCCAGCAGCGCCGGCCCGCGGGTGAAGACCGGGGTGATCGCGGTGCCGAGCCGGGCCCGTGGCTGCCAGGCGGCGGCCAGCGTCAGCGGGGTGAAGGCGTCCGTGCCGGCCACCTCCGACGACCACAGGTCGGTGAACCCCGCGTCGGTCAGGGCCGCGAAGACCGCGGCGTGCTCGGCCAGTGGAACCCCGCCCAGCGGTACGGTCATGCCCCAGCGCGTCGACATGTCCCGATCCTGCCTTGTGATCGAGGTGAGGTCCACCACTGCCCCTTTTCGTGGCCGGGAATGACGGGTAACTATTTGTACTGACCAGTCAGTGCGAAAAGTGGGTGCCCGTGATGCCGGTTCTGACCGCTGCCGGGGCGGGCGTACGTCGCCGCCGCCGATGGCTCTTCGACAACCTCGACGTCAGCGTCGAGCCGGGTGAGCTCGTCGCGATCGTCGGCCCGCCGGGCAGCGGGCGGACGACGGTGCTGCTCGCGCTGGCCCGCCGCTTCAAGCTGTCCGCCGGCCGGGTGACCGGGTCGGCCTCGCTGGGCTGGGTGCCCGAGGTGACCTCGGCGGAGCCGGTGCTGACGGTGCGGGAGCACGTCCAGGAGCGGTTGCTGCTGCTCGGCCGGCCGCCGCGGGAGGCCGGCCAGGTGCCGCTGCTCGGCCTGGATCCGCTGACCAAGGGGTACGAGCTGAGCCCCTTCCAGCGCCAGCTGCTCGGGTTGGTGCTGGCGCGGCTGGAACAGCCCCGGGTGATCGCGCTGGATGCGGTGGACGAGGGACTGGACGCGCGGGAGTCGGCCGAGCTGTGGTCGGTGCTCGGGGGGATCGCGGCGGACGGGATCGCGGTGCTGGTGACGGCCCGCGAGATCAACCCGGACCAGGTGTCCACAGTGATCCGCCTGGGCGAAGCGGCCGAACGGGAACCAGAACCTGAGCCGGTGGACGGCGACACCCAGCAGGAGGAGAAGTCGTGACCGGGTTGTCCAGCGTCCGGCTCGCCGGGTTCGAGCTGCGCCGCTTCCTGCGCGGTCGCCTGCCCGCCGCCGCCCTCGCCGTCCTCTGCGTCGTTCCCCTGCTCTACGGCGCCCTCTACCTCTACGCGTTCTGGGATCCCTACGGCAGGCTCAACCACATCCCCGCCGCCCTCGTCGTCGAGGACGTCACCGCCACCGCGAGCGACGGCACGACGGTGCACGCCGGCCGCGACCTCGCCGACGAGCTGGTCCGGCGCGAGATCTTCGACTGGCACGTCACCGACGAGCGCGGCGCCGAGGCCGGTCTTGCCGACGGCAGTTACCAGCTGTCCCTGCGCATCCCGCGCGACTTCTCCCGGGACCTCACCACCGGCCCGGACCCGGACGCCACCCCGACCTCGTCCCAGCTTGTCGTGGTCAACGACGACGCCACCAACTACCTGTCCGGGGTCTTCTCCCGCACCGCCTTCCAGGAGGTGCAGGCTGCCGCCGCGCAGAGCGCCCAGGCCGGCTACTTCGACAAGATGCTGATCGGTTTCACCGATGCCAAGGCGCAGTCCGAGCGGGCCGCCGACGGCGCCGCCAGGCTGGACGCCGGGCTCGGCGACGCCGGTGCCGGCGCCGACCGGCTCGCCGGTGGCCTCACCGACGCCGACCGTGGCGCGGGGCAGCTCTCCCACGGGCTCGGCAGCGCCGCGCAGGGCGCCGACCGGCTTGCCGACGGCCTGGCCACGCTCCAGGCCGGAACGGCCCAGCTCGCCACCGGTACGCGGCAGGCGGCAGCCGGCGGCCGGCAGCTGGCGACCGCGGTGGACGCCGCCGCCGACCAGGTCGAGCCGTTGCTGCGGCAGCACGCCAAGCTCATCGAGGACGCCGCCGATCAGGTGGCCGACGGCGCCGACCTGCTCGCCCGCAACGTGGACCGGCTCGACGACGCCGCCGGCGACACCGTGCAGCGGGCGCATGACCTGCAGAAGTACGTCAACGCGCTGCCCGCGGGCACGCCGGACCTCGCCGAGATGAAGGCGCTCGCCAAGCAGCTGGTCGCCGCCGCCGAGCGGGTCCGGTCCACCATCCACGCCGCCGACCTGGACGGGCTGAGCGATCGGCTGCACCACGTCGCCGCCACCGCCCGCAAGGTCGCCGACGCCGCGCCGCACCTGGCCGACGACGTGGCCGCCGCCCGCAGCAGCGTCGACCAGCTGGCCGCCGGCCTCGGTGACCTCGCCACCGGGGCGCAGCGGGTCAACAGCGGCGCCACCGATGCCGCGACCGGCGCCGACGAGCTGCGCGGCGGCATCTTCCGGCTGGCGTCCGGCGCGCGCGAGCTGGACGGCGGCCTCGACTCGCTCACCGCCGGTGGCCGCCAGCTCGCCGCCGGCCTCGGCGACCTGCAGGGTGGCGCCGCAAAACTGGCGTCCGGGCTGGCCGACGGGGCCGACCAGCTTCCCGGGTACGGCGACGACCCGTCCCACCGCGCGGACGTGCTGAGCGACCCGGTCGCCCTGGACCGCACCGTGCGCCATCCGGCCGCCACGTACGGCATCGGCTTCGCCCCGTACTTCCTGGCGCTGGCGCTCTGGGTGGGCGCGATGATCACTTTCATGCTGCTGCGACCGCTGAACCGGCGGTACGTGGTGTCCGGCGCGCCCGCGTACCGGGTGGCGCTGGCCGGGCTGCTGCCGGCGGTGGCGGTGGGGCTGACCCAGGCGGCGCTGCTGTACTCGGTGGTGGTCTTCGGCCTCGGCCTGAACCCGGTGCGGCCGCTGGTCACCCTGGGCCTGCTCATGCTCACCGCGACCGCGTTCGCGGCGATCATGCAGCTGCTCGGCGCCGCGTTCGGCCCGGGCGGCCGGATCGTCGCGCTGGCCGGGCTGATGCTCCAGCTGACCTCCTCGGGCGGCACCTACCCGGTGCAGACCTCGCCGCCGTTCTTCCAGGCGATCCACCCGCTGCTGCCGATGACCTACGTGGTGGACGCCCTGCGCCACGCGATCGACGGCGGCCCGGCCGGTACGGTGGTGACCGGCGGGCTGGCGTTGCTGGGTTACGGCCTCGCCGCGCTGGCCCTGACCGTGGCAGTGGCCCACCGGTCGCGGCGGCTCACCCCGTCCGACCTGCATCCGGAGCTGGTGATCTGACAATCGTGGACGGACGGACCCGCAGGCGCGAGGACACCAGGCAGCGGCTGTTCGAGGCGGCGGTGGAGCTGATCGCCGAGCAGGGCTTCTCGGCGACCACGGTCGACGACATCGCGTTGCGGGCCAAGGTGGCCAAGGGCACCGTCTACTACAACTTCGCCTCCAAGACCGCGCTCTTCGAGGAGCTGCTGCGGCACGGCATCAACCTGCTGACCGAGGAGTTCCGCGCGGCGGTCGCCGGGCTGCCGCCGCGCGAGGCGGTGGCCGCGCTGATCCGGGCCCAGCTGGAGTACATCCGCCGGTACCGCGCCTTCGCCCAGCTCCTGCTCTCGGAGATGTGGCGGACCAACCGGGAGTGGCAGCAGACCCTGGTGCTGCTGCGGGAGCAGGCGATCGGCGTGATCGCGGAGACCGTCCGGGCCGGCGTGGAGTCCGGTGACCTGCCGGCCGACCTGGACGTCCGGGTGGCCTCGTCGGCGCTGTTCGGCGTCGGCCTGGTGGTGGCGGTCGACTGGCTGGTGTTCCAGCCGGACCGGGCGATCGAGGACGTCGAGCAGTCGCTGCTCGCGATCGTGCGCCGGGTCGCCTGAGCGGACCGGCGGCGCCCACTCAGCCGGCCGTGGATCCGCCGCGCCGGGCCAGGGCGCGGCTGCCGGGCTCCGGCTCGGGCGGGGCCGGGCGGGGCAGGGCCGCCCCGATCGCGGTGCCGACCAGCCAGCTCACCGCGACGACCAGCGCCGCCCGTTCGAGCCCGGCGCTGAGCGGCCCCCGGCCGGCCAGCAGCATGGTCAGGCCCAGCACGGCGCCGAGCGGCACGATGACCACGACGGCGGTGGCCGCGAGCCGCCGCAGCACGACGCCGAACGGCCGGGAGAGGGCGATCAGCGCCATCGCCACGGCCAGCACGATCATGCCGATGACGCTGGCCACGGTATGCGTGACGTCGGCGACCGTGGTGGGCTCGTACGGCGGCAGCGGGCAACCGTCGGTGCAGGGCACGACGCCGGACCCGGCGGCCAGCACCGCCGCGACGCTCAGCAGCACCGCCACCGGCCGCGAGTCGCGGCGCAACGCCTGCCCCAGCAGCGCCACCCCGAGCGCGAGCCCGCCCAGCCCCCAACGGTACGCCAGGGCCAGCGGCATCCCGGTGGTGCCGGCCTCGCTGACGTAGCCGGCGGTCCACGGTCCGGGCGCGGCGATCAGCCCGGCCAGCATCGTGAGCGCCCCGGCCAGCACGGCCGCGCCGGCCAGCAGGGCGATCCGGCCGCGGCGGTGCCCGGACAAAGCCATGATCTGAACGGTAACCGCCGCGAGCGGGCGGCCCGGTGCTGATCCAATGGGTGCATGGCACAGCAGCGCACCGTGGTCGTCACCGGTGGCAGTTCGGGGATCGGGCTGGCCGCGGCTGCCGCGTTCGCGCGCGGCGGCAACGAGGTGGTGCTGCTCGGCCGCGATCCGGGGCGGTTGCGGCACGCGGTCGAGGTCGTGCGGGCCGCCGGTGGGCGCACGCCGGCGGCGTACCGGGCCGACTTCGCGGTGCTCGACGAGGTGCGCGCAGCCGGCGCCCGGGTGGCGGCCGAGCACGAGCGGATCGACGTGCTGGCGAACAACGCCGGGCAGCTCGCGCCGGCCCGCCGGCTCACCGTGGACGGCTTCGACCCGGGCGTGCAGATCAACCACCTCGGCGGCTTCCTCCTCGCCCACCTGCTGCTGGACCGGCTGCGGGCGGCGGCGCCCGCCCGGATCATCACCACCGGCTCCGCGGCCGAGGCATGGGGCACGCTCGACGTGCGGCGGCCCGGCCGGCGGCAGGTCAGCCGGTGGGCGGCGTACGGCGCCGGCAAACAGGCCAACCTGCTCTTCACGATCGAGGCCGCCCGCCGCTGGGCCCCGTACGGGATAGTGCCGACCTGTTTCTTCCCCGGCCTGATCCGCAGCGGCTTCGGCAAACGGAGCCCTCTGTTCGCGCTGGGCCGGCTCGTCTTCCGCAGCCCGGAGCACGGCGCGGACACGCTGCTCTGGCTGGCCGACGACCCGGCGGCCGCGGTGCCGGGTGGCTACTTCGCGGGGCGCCGCCCGTTCGGCGCGACCGGGCGTTCGGTGTCGCCGGAGCGCGCCCGGCTGCTCTGGGAGGCCAGCCTGGTCGCGGTCTACGGCGCCGACGGGGAGCGGTCGGGGCGCGGCGAGGGGTAGTAGCGGGTGGTCGCGATGTCCGGGTGGGTCGCGGTCGGCAGGTCCGCGTTGTCGTCGTCGGTCAGCGTGCCGCCCAGCTCGACGATCCGCCGGTGGGCCGCCGCCAGCCGGTCCTCCAGCATGACGATCCGGCACGCCGCGGTGAGCAGCATGCCCTCGTCGAGCAGCTGCCGGACCCGGGCGGCGAGCCGTAACTGGTGCCGGGAGTAGCGCCGGTGCCCGCCGTGTGAGCGCTCCGGCTCGATCAGGCCCGCGGACCCGAGGCTGCGCAGGAAGGCCGGCGTCACGCCGATCAGGTCGGCGGCGCGGCCCATGGTGTACGCCGGGAGGTCGGCGTTGTCGAACGCGGTGCTCATGCTGCCTTCCGTGCGGGGGTGCCGGGGGGGTGGAGACAGTCCAAGGCCCCGGCGGGTTACCGGGGCCTTGGCTGTTCAATTCTGGGGCCGACCGTCGTCGGCACGGTCACGCCGCTTGCGTGCCGCTAGCGCGTGACCTGAGTGATGGGCATCGGCTGCGATCACCTCTTGTCGGGTCGGGGACTTTGCGAGTTCGCGTTGCTGCGGTATCTCGTCCTCCTTACCAACTCAGCGTGTTGCCCAGTCGCTGGGCAGATCTCGAGCCAGTTGCACTGCCGGCTGTGCGTCGCCGACCTCTGTGATGTTATGCCTGCCACGGGGAGATTTCTAGACTCGCCGCTGTAGATTTTTCGGGCGAATAGGGCGGCGGCGCGGGACGGGCGCGTGGCACAGCCTGCGCTGTGTCGTGAGAGAGGTGACCGCGTCCCGCGCCGCCGCGGGGTGGGGAGCCGGTGGCGTCCCCAGGTGTTCGCGAAGCCTGCCGAGGGCTCGCGCGCCGATCAACGGCGTTCAGAACACCGGCAGGGCCGCGCATGAAGCGTTCGGTTGCCCTGACATGTCTACGAGTGTGCGGGTAACCCTCGGCGCCCGGCAACGCAATTAACACGGCTCATTGACGGCCGTAACACCGTGGGTAGATCATCACCGAACAGTGGTGGCCCAGGTCACAACTGCCCTCGGACTCAGGGAGTGGCAATGAGCATCAGCCCTGCCCCCAGTACCGACGAAGAACGCCTCGCCCAGCTCGGCTACCAGCAGGAACTGCACCGCCGACTGTCCGGCTTCTCGAACTTCGCGGTCTCCTTCTCGATCATCTCCATCCTGGCCGGCGCCATCACGTCGTACGGCATCGCCATGAACGCGGGCGGCCCGATAGCGATCACCCTCGGCTGGGTGTTCGTCGGCATCATGGTCACCTTCGTGGCGCTCGCCATGGCGGAGGTCTGCTCGGCCTATCCGACCGCCGGCGCGCTCTACTGGTGGGCCGCCGCGCTCGCCAAGCGCAACAAGGCGGCCTGGGCCTGGTTCATCGGCTGGTTCAACTTCCTCGGCGAGGTGGCGGTCACCGCGGCGATCGACTTCGGCGCCGCGATCACCACCTCGGCGTTCCTGAGCCTGACCTTCGACATGGAGGTCACCAAGGGCCGGACGTTCCTGATCTTCCTGGTGCTGATCGTCGCGCACGGCCTGCTGAACACGTTCGGGGTCAGCCTGGTGCGGCTGCTCTCCGACGTCAGCGCCTGGTGGCACCTGATCGGCGTCGCGGTGATCGTGGTGGTGCTCGCGGTCGTGCCGGACCAGCACAAGCCGATCTCGGAGGTGTTCTTCGAGGTCCGCAACGAGACCGGCTTCACCTTCCAGGGCGCCGCGTTCTATGCCGTGCTGATCGGTCTGCTGATGGCGCAGTACACCTACACCGGCTACGACGCCTCCGCGCACGTGGCCGAGGAGACCCACGACGCCGCCCGGGCTGCCCCGCGCGGCATCGTGCTCTCGGTCGTGGTCTCGGTCATCGCCGGCTTCGTGCTGCTGGTGGCGATCACCTGGTCGATCCAGGACTACGACGCGCAGCGGACCACCGACCTCGGGCTGCCGCCCGCGCAGATCTTCATCGACGCGGCCGGGCACAACCTGGGCACGTTCCTGCTGTTCATCTGCGTGGTCGCGCAGTTCTTCTGCGGCATGGCGTCGGTGACGGCGAACTCCCGGATGTCGTACGCGTTCGCCCGCGACGGCGCGCTGCCCGGCTCCCGGCTGTGGAAGAAGGTCAACCCCCGCACCGGTACGCCGACCAACTCCATCTGGCTCTGCGTGGCCATCTCCACCCTGCTGGTGCTGCCGTCGCTGTGGAACACCACCGCGTACGCGGCCGCGACCTCCATCGCGGTCATCGGCCTCTACATCGCGTACGTGGGACCGGTGCTGCTGCGGCGCCGCAACCCCGACTTCGTCCCGGGCCCGTGGAACCTGGGCCGGTGGAGCGCGGTGGTCGGCTGGATCGCGATCGTCTGGGTCGTGGTCATCTGCGTGCTGTTCATCCTGCCGGTGGCGGGCCCGATCACCGCGGCGAACTTCAACTACACGATCGTCGCGGTTGCCGTGGTCCTCGGCGGGGCAACGGTGTGGTGGTTCGCCAGTGCCCGCAAGTGGTTCACCGGCCCCAAGCACAACCTGATCGAGAAGGCCGCGCACGGGGAGCCGACGTTGCCGGCCGGGGAGTGAACTGTTAGTAGAGCGGGGCCGGGCAGCCGCCCGGCCCCACGCCCCTGGAGGGAACCGGATGGATCTCGAAGACCTCGACGTCGCCGTCACGAACGGCAGCATCGACACCGTCCTGCTCGCGCTCACCGACATGCAGGGACGGCTCCAGGGCAAACGGCTGCACGGCCCGTTCTTCATGAACGAGGTGGTGGCCGGCGGCAGCGAGGGCTGCAACTACCTGCTCGCGGTCGACGTCGACATGAACACCGTGGACGGCTACGAGATGTCGTCGTGGAACAGCGGTTACGGCGACTTCGTGATGCGCCCCGACTTCAGCACGCTGCGCCACGTCCCCTGGCAGCCCGGCACGGCGATGGTCCTGGCCGACCTGGAGACCACCGCCGGCGACCCGGTCTACGCCTCGCCCCGGCAGATCCTGCGCCGCCAGCTCGACCGGCTGGCCGAGCACGGCCTGACCGCGTACGCGGGCACCGAGCTGGAGTTCGTGCTCTACCGCGACACCTACGAGCAGGCGTTCAGCAAAGACTACCGGGGGCTGACCCCGGCGAACCAGTACAACGTGGACTACTCGCTGCTCGGCACTGCCCGGGTGGAGCCGCTGCTGCGCCGCATCCGCAACGAGATGTACGGCGCCGGGCTGATCCCGGAGAGCGCCAAGGGCGAGTGCAACCTCGGCCAGCACGAGATCGCCTTCCGCTACGCCGACGCGCTGACCTGCGCCGACAACCACGTGATCTACAAGAACGGGGCCAAGGAGATCGCCGCCCAGGAGGGCATGGCGCTGACCTTCATGGCCAAACCGAACGAGCGTGAGGGCAACTCCTGCCACATCCACTTCTCGCTGCGCGGCGAGGACGGCCGCTCGGCGATGCTCGGCGACGGCCCGGCCCACCTGAGCGTCACCGGCCGGCGGGTGCTGGCCGGGCTGCTGGCCACCATGCGCGAGTTCAGCCTGCTCTTCGCGCCGAACATCAACTCGTACAAGCGGTACCAGCCGGGCTCGTTCGCGCCGACCGCGCTGCGCTGGGGCGTGGACAACCGCACCTGCTCGCTGCGGATGGCGGGGCACGGCGAGGGGATGCGGGTGGAGAACCGGGTGCCGGGCGGGGACGTGAACCCGTACCTGGCCATCGCGGCGCTGGTGGCGGGGGCGCTGCACGGGCTGGAGAACGAGCTGGAGCTGGAGCCGGAGTTCCGCGGCAACGCGTACGAGGACGCCTCGGCGCCGCGGGTGCCCACGCACCTGCGGGACGCGGTGGAGCTGTGGGACCTCAGCCCGGTGGCGGCGGACGCGTTCGGCCCGGAGGTCGTCGCGCACTATGTCAACATGGGCAAGATCGAGCTGGCCGCGTTCGATGCGGCGGTCACCGACTGGGAACTTCGTAGGGGATTCGAGCGCCTGTGACAGATGTGATCAACCCGGCTACCGGGACGGTGCTCACCTCCGTACCGTCGCTGGGTCCGGCCGAGACCGACGCCGCGATCGAGCGGGCGCAGCGAGCTTTTGCATCCTGGCGGCAGGTGGCGCCCGGGGACCGGGCGCGGCTGCTGCGGCGCTTCGCCGCGGTCGTGGACGACCACCGCGAGGAGCTCGCCGGGCTGGAGGTCCGCAACGCCGGGCACACCATCGGCAACGCCCGCTGGGAGGCCGGCAACGTCCGCGACGTGCTGGACTACTACGCGGGCGCGCCCGAGCGGCTCTCCGGCCGGCAGATCCCGGTCGCCGGTGGCCTCGACGTCACCTTCCACGAGCCGCTCGGCGTGGTCGGCATCATCGTGCCGTGGAACTTCCCGATGCCGATCGCCGGCTGGGGGTTCGCCCCGGCGCTGGCGGCCGGCAACACCGTGGTGCTCAAGCCGGCCGAGCTGACCCCGCTGACCGCGCTCCGGCTCGGCGAGCTGGCACTCGAGGCCGGGCTGCCGGAGGGGGTGTTCACCGTGCTGCCGGGCAAGGGCAGCGTGGTCGGGCAGCGGTTCGTCACCCACCCGGCGGTGCGCAAGGTCTGCTTCACCGGCTCCACCGAGGTCGGAAAATCGATCATGGCGGGGTGCGCGGACCAGGTGAAACGGGTCACCCTGGAGCTGGGCGGCAAGAGCGCCAACATCGTCTTCGCCGACGCCGACCTGGAGAAGGCCGCCGCGGCGGCGCCGGCGAGCGTCTTCGACAACGCCGGCCAGGACTGCTGCGCACGCTCCCGGTTGCTCATCCAGGAGTCCGTGTACGACAAGTTCCTCGCCCTGCTGGAGCCGGCGGTGCGCGCGTTCCGGGTCGAGGACCCGGCCCGGCCGACCGCCGAGATGGGACCGCTGATCTCGGCGGCGCAGCGCCGCTCGGTGTCGACCTTCGTTGACGACGCCGACGTGGCGTTCCGGGGCACCTCGCCGGACGGCCCCGGCTGGTGGTTCTCGCCGACCGTGCTGCTCGCGCGTTCGACCAGTGACCGGCACTGGCGCGAGGAGGTCTTCGGCCCGGTGCTCTCGGTGCTGCCCTTCCGCGACGAGGAGGACGCCGTCCGGCTCGCCAACGACACCGAGTACGGCCTGTCGGGGAGTCTCTGGACCCGCGACGTGGGCCGGGCGCTGCGGGTGTCCCGGGCGGTCGAGACCGGCGCGCTCAGCGTCAACTCACACTCGTCGGTGCGGTACTGGACGCCGTTCGGCGGCATGAAACAGTCCGGTCTCGGCCGCGAGCTCGGCCCCGACGCGGTGCTGTCGTTCACCGACGTCAAGAACGTGTTCATCTCGACGGATTCCTGAGAGGTCAGCTGTGGAGCGTTTGCAGGATCGGGTAGCCGTCATCACCGGTGCCGGTAGCGGCATCGGGCTGGCCACCGCCCGGCGGTTCGCGACCGAGGGCGCCAAGGTCGTCTGCGTCGACATCTCGGCGGACGCCGGCAAGGCCGCCGCCGACGAGGTGGGCGGCGAGTTCGTCGCCTGTGACGTCAGCGACGAGGAGTCGGTCAAGGCGCTGTTCGACGGCGTGGCCGAGCGGTACGGCCGGGTCGACATCGCCTTCAACAACGCCGGCATCTCCCCGCCGGACGACGACTCGATCCTGGTCACCGGCATCGAGGCGTGGGAGCGCGTGCTGCGGGTGAACACCACCAGCGTGTTCTTCTGCTGCAAGTACGCGATCCCGCACATGCAGCGGCAGGGCAAGGGCTCGATCATCAACACCGCCTCGTTCGTGGCGCTGCTGGGGGCGGCGACCTCGCAGATCGCGTACACCGCCAGCAAGGGCGGGGTGCTGGCAATGACCCGCGAGCTGGGCGTGCAGTTCGCCCGCGAGGGCATCCGGATCAACGCGCTCTGTCCCGGACCGGTGGCCACTCCGCTGCTCATGGACCTGTTCGCCAAGGACCCGGAGCGGGCCGCCCGGCGGCTGGTGCACGTGCCGATGGGCCGGTTCGCCGAACCCGCCGAGATCGCCGCGGCGGTGGCCTTCCTGGCCAGCGACGACGCGTCGTTCATGACCGCGTCCCAGTTCGTCGTCGACGGTGGTATCACCGGGGCGTATGTAACTCCTCTTTAGGGTGTTTGAACTCCACGAACTGCGGGGACCAGCTTCGTACGCCCAGCTCACGCGGGGCGAAGGGGTCGAATCTCCGCTCGCGCACGCTGCGATCGCTGCACGGGTGGGTCCGAGGACCCGGGTGCGGCGCCGGCTCTCCGAGCCGGCGCCGCGCACTCCCCTCCGGATCACCCGCTCGGTTGATCCGGCCGTAGCAGGACCTGGATATCTTGGTAAAGATGCGACCCGTCATCGGCATCACCACCTATGTGGAGCCCGCCACCTGGGGTGTCTGGCACAACCTGCCCACCACGCTGGTGCCGCACGACTATGTCGCCGCGGTCACCCGCTCCGGTGGGCGCGCCGTGCTGCTGCCCCCGGACGACCTCGACACCGACGTGCTGCGAATCCTGGACGGCCTCGTGCTCAGCGGCGGCGCCGACCTCGGCCCCGAGCTGTACGGCGCCGACCCGGCCCCGGAGACGGTCACCCGGCCGGATCGCGACGCCGCCGAGATGCTGCTGGCGCGCGCGGCCCTCACCCGGGACCTGCCCGTCCTCGGGGTCTGCCGGGGCATGCAGCTGCTCACCGTCGCGGCCGGCGGCAGCCTGCACCAGCACCTGCCCGACGTGCTCGGGCACCACCGGCACCGCCCCGCGCCCGGCGTGTACGGCGAGCACGAGGCCCGGTTCGCGCCCGGCAGCCGGATCGCCACCCTGATGGGCGACGACACCCGGGTGCACTGCTTCCACCACCAGGGGATCAACAACCCGGGCACGCTGACTGTCACCGGCCGGGCCGAGGACGGCCTGCCGGAGGCGGTGGAGGATCCGGCGCACAGGTTCGTGCTCGGGGTGCAGTGGCACCCCGAGGTGACCCGGGACAAACGGCTGTTCGGCGCCCTGGTGGAGGCGGCGGCCGGCTAAGGGTTCCGCGGCGACAGCCGATACGCAGGTTTTACGCCAGAGAAGGAGGACCGCACCAGCATGCGCAGGCCCTTGATCGGATTGACCGCGTACGCCCAGCAGGTGCAGTACGGCAGCAACAACCAGGTGGTCGGCATGCTGCCGATGTCCTACGTCAGGGCCGTCCACGCCACCGGCGGGCGGGCGGTCCTGATCACCCCCGACGACCCCGGCACCGACGTGCTCGACTCGCTCGACGGGATCGTCTTCGCCGGCGGCGGCGACGTCGACCCGGCGAACTGGGGCGCCGAGAAGCACCCGGCCACCGACGCGGACCCGGTCCGGGACACCTCCGAGCTGATGCTGATGCGCGCGGCCCTCGACGCCGACCTGCCCGTGCTGGGGGTCTGCCGCGGCCTGCAGGTGATGGCCGTGGCCACCGGCGGCTCCCTGCACCAGCACCTGCCCGACCTGGTCGGCCACGACCGGCACCGGGCCGCCCCCGGCACCGACCCGCTGGCCGTGGACTCCTCGGCGTTCGGCCGGCACGACGTGGTGCTCAGCCCCGGCTCGGCGGCGCGGTCCCTGCTCGGCGCCCGGCTGACCGTGAACTCGTTCCACCACCAGGCGATCGACGACCCGGGCGGCTTCACGATCGTCGGCCGGTGCCCCGACGACCGGGTGGTCGAGATCATCGAGGACCGCGACCGGTCGTTCGCGCTGGGCGTCCAGTGGCACCCGGAACGCACCGGTGACCTGCGCGTCTTCGCTGCCCTGGCGGAGGCTGCCGCGCTGCGCGCGGGCCTGGACCGGACCGCCCTGGCGGCCTGAGGGCCCGGTCGGACCGGGGCCGCGGCGCTCGGTGTTACCGTGCAGCCCTGGCGGCCGGAATCATCCGCAGGAGGACGTATGGGGGCCAACGCGGACGACGCCCTGCCGCGGAGACTGCGGACGGCGTTCGAGCGCGGTGGTGAGATGGGCCGCCGGATGCTCGCGCTGGACTGGAGCGCGACCCCGCTCGGCGAGCCCGCCGGCTGGCCGCCCGAGCTGGTCGACGCCGTTGCCCGGATGCTTTCCTCCAGGGCGCAGATCGTCCTGTTCTGGGGTCCGGACCACTGTGCGCTCTACAACGATGCCTACATCCCGACCATGGGTGGCAAACACCCCGGCTACCTGGGTCTTCCTGGTCGCGAGATGTGGCCTGAGATCTGGTCCGTGCTCCAGGAGCTGTTCGACGACGTGCGGGTGCGCGACGAGTCGTTCTGGGCCGTCGACCACCCGTTCCTGATCGAGCGTTTCGGCTTCCTCGAGGAGACGTACTTCGACATCTCGTACGACCCGATCCGGCTGGGCGACGGCAGCCTCGGCGGGATCTTCTGCATCGTCAGCGACACCACCGGGCGGGTGCTCGCGGACCGTCGCTTCCGTACGCTCAGCGCGCTCGGCTCCCGGCTGGCCGACTCGCCCGACCAGCCGGCCCTCGGCGGCCAGGTCGCCGAGGTGCTCGGCGAGAACACCGCCGACGTGCCGTTCGCGGCGCTCTACCTGGACGACCCGGATGCCGCCGGCGAGCTGACCCTGGCCGGGTCGTGCGGGGTGCCGCCGGCCGCCTGCTGGCCGCTGCGCCCGGCCGCCCGGGCGGCGGTCGACGCGGTCATGCGCTTCGACCGGCCGGGCACCCTGACGGCGACCGAGGCGGTCCATCCGCCGCCCGCCGCCGCGGCCGACGAGGTGCTGGTGCTGCCGATCGGCGCGGGCACCAGCGGCGTCGGTGCGCTGCTGGTCGGGGTGAGCCGGTTCCTCGCGCTGGACCGCGGCTACCGGGACTTCCTCGACCTCGCCACCGCGCAGATCTCCCGCGCGGTGGCCAACCTGCGCGCCTACGAGCAGGAGCGGCGCCGGACGGCCGAGCTGGCCGCGCTGGACACCGCCAAGACCAACTTCTTCTCGAACGTGAGCCACGAGTTCCGCACCCCGCTGACGCTGATCCTGGGCCCGCTCGAGGACCTGCTGGGCGGCCCCGGCCTCACCGCCGAGCAGCGCGAACGGCTGGTGCCGATGCACCGCAACGGGCTCCGGCTGCTCAAGCTGGTCAACACGGTGCTGGACTTCTCCCGGCTGGAGGCGGGCCGGCTGCGGGCGGCGTACCGGCCGACCGACCTGGCCGACTACACCGCCCGGCTGGCCAGCACGTTCCGGGCGGTGGCCGAGCGGGCCGGGCTGCGGCTCGACATCCACACGCCGCCGCTGTCCGCGCCGGTCCACGTCGACCGGGAGATGTGGGAGAAGATCGTCTTCAACCTGCTCTCGAACGCGGTCAAGTTCACCCAAGCGGGTGGCATCACGGTCCAGGTCCGGGAACACGACGGCACCGCGGTGCTGGAGGTGACCGACACCGGCGTGGGCGTGGCCGCGCCGGAGCAGAGCCTGCTGTTCGACCGCTTCCACCGGGTGACCGGGGCCTGGTCGCGCAGCTACGAGGGCACCGGCATCGGCCTGGCGCTGGTCCGCGAGCTGGCCGAGCTGCACGGCGGCACCGCGACCGCGCGCAGCGAGCCGGGCGCGGGCAGCACGTTCACGGTCACCGTCCCGCTCGGCGTGGCCCACCTGCCCGCCGACCGCGTCCTCGACGACCCCGAGGACCTGCCCGAGCAGCAGTCCCGGCTCTACGTCGAGGAGGCGCACTGGTGGCTCGGCGAGACCGCGCCGGCCGCGGTGGAGCCGGGCGCGGTGCACGAGGGCCGGCGCGGCCGGGTGCTGCTCGCCGACGACAACGCCGACCTGCGCGACCACGTGGCCCGGCTGCTCCGGCCGTCGTTCGACGTCACCCTCGCCACGGACGGCCAGGAGGCGCTGGAGCTGGCCCTGGTCGAGCAGTTCGACCTGGTGCTGACCGACGTCATGATGCCCCGGCTGGACGGCTTCGGGCTGATCAAGGCGCTGCGGGCGGACGAGCGCACCCGGGACGTGCCGATCGTGGTGCTCTCCGCCCGGGCCGGCGAGGAGTCGTCCGTCGAGGGCCTCTCCGCCGGCGCGGACGACTACCTGGTCAAGCCGTTCTCGGTGCGCGACCTGGTGGCCCGGGTGCGGGCCAACCTGGAGCTGGGACAGAACCGCCGGCAGATCATCAGCCGGCTGCGCGGCCTGGTGGACGCGGCGGCCGCGGTGAACACCGTCAGCACCACCGCCGAGGTGCTCGACGTCGCCGCCCGGCACGTGCACGCGATGACCTCGGCCGCCCGGGTGGTGCTGACCGCGCCCGGGGCCCGCGCCGAGATGGACGACGGCGCCGACCGGGCGGACGCACCGGACGCCGTGCTGCCGCTGCCCGACACCTCCGGCGCGCCGCTGGGTGAGCTGAGCGTCTGGTCCGGCCCGGACGGCCCGCCCGAGCCGGTGCTGCTCGCCCAGCTCGCCCGCCTGGTCGGGCTGCGGCTCGGCAACGCCCGGCTCTACGAGGCCGAGCACCGGATCGCCAGCACCCTGCAGCACAGCCTGCTGCCGCAGTCGCTGCCGCGGGTGCCCGGCGCGATCGTGGCCAGCCGCTACCTGCCGGGCAGCACCGAGGCCGAGGTCGGCGGCGACTGGTACGACGTCATCCTCGCCCCCGACCACCAGCTCTTCCTGGTCATCGGCGACGTGGTGGGCAAGGGGGTGCAGGCCGCCGCCGGGATGGGGCAGCTGCGGAACGCGCTGCGGGCGTACATCCTCGAGGGGTTCGACTGCGGCGCGGCGCTGACCCGGCTGAACCGGCTGGTGGACAACCTGGGCCGGCGCCAGTTCGCCACCGTGGTGTGTGTCCGCTTCGACACCCGCACCCGGGAGCTGCACTACTCGTCCGCCGGGCATCCGGCCCCGATGATCGCGGCGCCGGGTGAGGAGGGCGAACTGCTCTACACCGAGGCCCTGGGCCCGCCGATCGGCGCGCTCAGCGACGTGACGTACCCGACGCTGACCGGGGCGCTGGCGCCCGGCCACCGGCTGCTGCTCTACACCGACGGGCTGGTCGAGGACCGCCTGCTCGGCATCGACGTCGGCCTGGCCGAGGTCCGCGCGGATCTCGCCAAGCCCGCCGAGCACGTCGAGGACCTGCTCGACCAGCTGCTCGCCAAGGCCGCGCAGCACGTCCGCCGCGACGACATCGCGCTGCTCGCGGTGCAGGCCACCGAGCCGCGCGAGTTCGAGCTGCGGCTGCCCGCCGACCCGACCCAGCTGAGCGTGCTGCGCCGCCGGCTGGACGACTTCCTGATCGCCCACGCCGTGCCGGACAACGACATCTTCGACCTGACCGTGGCGATCTCCGAGGCCGCCGCGAACGCGATCGAGCACCCGGTCGACCCGGCCGAGCCGGTGATCACCATCGCGGTGTCGCTGGACGAGGAGGCGGTGCTGGCGACGGTCCGGGACACCGGGAGCTGGCGCCCGGCCTCCGACGCCGGGTTCCGCGGGCGCGGGCTGGCGCTCATCGGCGCACTGTCGGAGCTGTCCGTGGCCCGGACCGAGGACGGCACCGAGGTGACGCTGCGCCGCCCGCTCGGGCGGTCCTGACCGACGGCCCCGTGGGTCAGCCGGGCTCGCCCTGGACCAGCCAGGGCTGGCCGCTCAGGCCGGAGATGTCAAGCACCCGGCGCACCTGCCGGGACGGGATCACCTCGAAGCCGGCCGGGAAGCGCTCGGCGAGCCGGATCAGCGCGTGGATGGCGGCGGAGTCGAAGAAGGTGACCCCGCGCAGGTCCAGGGTGGCGCTGCCGGCGCCCTCGGCGACGGCGGCCTGGAACATCGCGTCGGCGGTCGACATGTCGACCTCACCGCGGACGACCACGGTGGTACGGCCGTCCGCCACCGAGGCACTGGCCGAGAAATCGGTCTCGGCGCCGTCTTGATCCACGCTGACACGATTACACAGGCGCCCAGGAGCGGCAACAACCGGCCACGCGGGCCGGTCGGGGCGGGCACCGTGGTGGATGCCCGGCGGCACCCCGGGGGCGCGGCGATAAGCTGGGCCGATGACCGTTCGTGCCCCTCTCGTTCCGGGAAAGCTCTCACCCTGGCGGGCGGTGCCGCCGCAGATCACCCGCCCCGAGTATGTCGGCAAGAAGCGCCCGAAAGAGTGGCGCGGGTCGCACGTGCAGACCCCGGAGACCATCGAGAAGATGCGGGTCGCCGGCCGGCTCGCCGCGCAGGCCACCCAGCTCGCCGGTGAGCACTGCAAGCCGGGCGTCACCACCGACGAGATCGACCGGGTGGTGCACGAGTTCCTGGTCGACCACGGGGCCTACCCGTCGACGCTGGGTTACAAGGGCTTCCCCAAGTCGTGCTGCACGTCGCTCAACGAGGTCGTCTGTCACGGCATCCCGGACACCACCGTGCTGGCCGACGGCGACATCGTCAACGTCGATGTGACGGCGTACCTCGACGGCGTACACGGTGACACCGACGCGACGTTCTGCGTCGGCGAGGTCAGCGAGGAGGCCCGGCTGCTGGTCGAGCGCACCCACGAGGCGATGATGCGCGGCATCCGCGCGGTCGCCCCGGGCCGGCCGATCAACGCGATCGGCCGGGTCATCGAGGCGTACGCCCGCCGGTTCGGCTACGGCGTGATCCGCGACTTCACCGGGCACGGCATCGGGGAGACCTTCCACAGCGGGCTCTACATCCCGCACTACGACAACCCGCGGCTCGACACGGTGATGGAGCCCGGCATGACCTTCACCATCGAGCCGATGATCACCCTCGGCACCCACGAGTACGAGATGTGGAAGGACGGCTGGACGGTGGTCACCAAGGACCGCAAATGGACCGCCCAGTTCGAGCACACGCTGGTGGTGACCGAGGACGGCCACGAGATCCTCACGCTTCCGTGACGCTGCCCGAGCACCACGCGGACGTCTCGGGCGGCTGGCTGCGGGCCGCCACCTTCGGCGCGATGGACGGCCTGGTCACCAACATCGCCCTGATCGCCGGCGTCGGCGGGGGCGGGGTCAGCCGGCACACCCTGATCCTGACCGGGGTGGCCGGCCTGGTCGCCGGGGCGATCTCCATGGGCCTCGGTGAGTACACCAGCGTCCGCACCCAGAACGACCAGATCGCCGCGGAACTCGGCAAGGAGCTGCACGAGCTGCGGTTCAACCCCGAGGGCGAGGCGGACGAGCTGGTCGAGATGTGGACCGCGCGGGGGCTGCCCAGCCCGCTGGCCCGCCAGGTGGCCGACGTGCTCAAGGCCCACCCGGAACAGGCGCTGCGGGTGCACGCCCAGGAGGAGCTGGGCGTGGTGCCGGACGAGCTGCCGAGCCCGTGGACGGCGGCGCTGTCCTCGTTCGTGTGCTTCGCGATCGGGGCGGTGGTGCCGCTGCTGACGTACCTGCTGGGCTTCGACAGCCTGCTGCTGGCGCTGGTGGTCGGCGGCGCCGGGCTGTTCCTGGCCGGCGCGCTCATCGCCCGCTTCACCGGCCGCCAGTGGTGGCGCAGCGGGCTGTGGCAGCTGTTGCTCGGGGCGGCGGCCGCGGGGGCGACCTATGTGGTCGGCGCGCTGATCGGCGTCGGGGTCGCGTAGCTCATTCGAAGAGGGCGCTGAGCGGGCCGTCCACCGGGCGGCCCCGCGCGGTCAGGTCCTCGGCCTGCGCCTTGAGCACCGCGGCCAGCTCGGTCATGTCCGCGCCGGCCAGGCCCGTGCGCTTGACCGCGTCCGCCCGGTTGCGGAAGTAGGTGCGGCTGAGCAGGCCGGTGACCATGGCGGCGTGCAGCCGCGCCTCGGCGAGCAGCACCAGCGCCGCGTCCGTCTCGTACCACTCGGCCAGCCGGACCGCGCGCGCGTGCGCCGCCGAGGCCACGCACCAGTTGCGCCGGGCCAGCCCGCTGAACTCGCCCGGCCGGGTCTCGGCGAGCTTGCCCAGGTGCGCGTCGCGCTGGCCGGCGAACCAGGCGTGCGGGTCGAACAGGTCGCGGGTGGTCAGGTAGCGGTCGGCCTCCAGCGGCCAGCGCGGGGTCAGCTCCCGGGCCCGGCGCAGGCCCTCCTCGGCGGTGCCGACACTGAGGTCGACCAGGATGCCGTCGACCCGGCGCAGCGCGGCGCGGGGACCGGCGGTCGGACGGTACGTGACCACGTGCAGGTTGAGATCGCTGCTGTCGGAGTCGTCGCCGTGTGCCAGCGAACCGTGCACGCCGATCGCGCGCACCTCGGCCGACCAGCGCCGCAGGATCACGTCACGCAGCCGGGTGGCCAGGTGCCAGCGCGGATTGGCCAGGTCGTACTCGTCCTGTGACACCGCGTCATTGTCGGGCATGGATGCGCCCGGGGAAAGGTCCTCAGGCGCGCCCGGGCCAGGCCATCGTCGCCGGCGTCACCTCGCCGAGCCGGCGCCAGCGGGTCGCCCGGACCGCCGCGTCGACCAGCGCGTTGAGCGCGGTGGCCCGGTCCGCGTCGGTGGTCACCGGCAGCACCGCCCGCCAGGCCTGCGCGACGCCGTCCTCGACCTGGATGGCCAGCTTCAGCGCGCTCTCCCGGTCGGTCACCTCGAACGGCAGCGTGTAGCCGGCCGGGGCGGGGGCGGCGCTGGCCTGCAGCGCGGCGAGCCGGCTGACCAGCACGTCCCGGCGGCCGCGGTGGACGGCCTCGGTGGCCCGGGCCTCGGTGCGGTCGCCGTTGCCGGTGAGCTTCACCCCGAGGATCCCGTAGGCGTAGATGGCCGCTTCCTCGGCGGCGAGGGCGGCCGCGAGCTGCGCGCTCATGCCAACCCCCCGACCTGCGCCGCGTCAGCGGGGCGGTTCGCCACCCGGCTTGTGCGCGGGTGGTTGTGCGGGTGGTTTGTCGCCTGGCTTGTGCGCGGGTGGTTGTGCGGGTGGTTTGTCGCCTGGCTTGTGCGCGGGTGGTTGTGCGGGCGGTTTGTCGCCTGGCTTGTGCGCGGGTGGTTGTGCGGGCGGTTTGTCGCCTGGCGTGCTCGCGGGTGGTCGTGCCGGTGGCTCATCGCAGGGCCTCCGCGTGGGCGGCGCGGGCGGCGGCGATGGAGCCGGTCAGGCCGGCCCGGTCGGCCGGTGCCGTGCGGCAGGCCGCGGCCGCCGTCTTCTGCGCCGCCTGCTCCGCCTTGCGCAGCGTCGCCACCGAGTCGGCCGCGTCGCCGCCCGGCGCCCCGGAGGCCGGCGCCCCGGACGGGAGCGCCTTGCCGATCACCCGGGACAGCTCGGCCGCGTGCGTCCGGTGGTCGGCGGCGAGCGGCCTGAGCCGCTTCGCCAGGCCGGGCTCGGCCAGCACCGCCCGGTCGTACGCGGCGGCCAGCGCCAGCGCCTCGTCGAGCACCGGTTGCAGGGGGTCGGGCGGTGGTGCGGGCTCGGGATCACCGTCGAAGAGCCCGCAGCCCGCCAGTGCCGTCGCGCTCAGCGCCCCACCGGCAGCCACGCCGATCAGGTGACGTCTTTTCACGCGGTCAGTCAACACCATCGGGGCCAGGCTCCGCGGGGGTGGCGCTGACCTGGGCGGGGTGCCGATTCGGAGCGGCGGCGGCCGGGTCACCGGCCCGGCGCGTTACGCTCTGCGTCAGCCGCCGGGGATTTCTGCCCCGGTGGCATGCCGGTGTTGCCGGCGACCGGCGCGCGGAGCACCTGCCGCGTGCCGCATTCGAGCAGAAGGGTTGGCCCGATGACGCAGCGTGGTCGCGGCGGAGCCCGGCCGGCGAACCGTCGCTCCGGCGGGGGCCGGGTCCAGGACGCCGATGAGACGCGTCAGCCCGCTGCTCCGCGCATCGACCTGGTCGCCGCGAGGTCCCGCGTCCGCGCGGTGATCGAGCCGGTCGTGGTCGCCGCGGGTTTTGACCTTGAGGACGTGAACCTGTCCCGCGCGGGCCGGCGGCACGTGCTGCGGGTGCTGGTCGACGCCGAGGGCGGCATCAGCCTCGACGACGTCGCGGTGGTCGCCCGGGAGATCTCGCAGGCGCTCGACACGGCCGAGGAGAACCAGGGCGAGGTGCTGGCGGGCGAGTATCAGCTCGAGGTCGGCTCGCCCGGGGTGGACCGGCCGCTGACCCTGCCCCGGCACTGGCGGCGCAACGTCAGCCGGCTGGTCACCGTCACCGTCGCGGGCCGGTCGCTGACCGGCCGGGTCACGGCGGCCGACGAGACCGGCGTCGTGCTCGACGTGGACGGCGCCGGCAGCGAGATCCCGTACGCCGATCTCGGGCCCGGCCGGGTCCAGATCGAGTTCAAGCGGCTGGACGAAGCCGTCTTCCCGGACGAGCCCGACGAGGGCGAGCCGGTGGACGACGATGATGAAGACGATGACGAGGATGGGGAGGGCGAGGACAGATGAACATCGACCTCGCGGCGCTGCGCGCCCTGGAGCGCGAGCGGGAGATCCCGTTCGACACGATTCTCGCGGCGATCGAGACGGCGCTGCTGACCGCGTACCGGCACACCGACGGTGCCGAGGGGCACGCCCGGGTGGAGATCGACCGCAGGACCGGGTCGGCCCAGGTGTTCGCGCAGGAGCTGGACGCCGACGGCACGATCGTCCGGGAGTGGGACGACACCCCGCACGACTTCGGCCGGATCGCGGCGATGACCGCCAAGCAGGTGATCCTGCAGCGGCTGCGCGAGGCCACCGACGAGGTGCACTTCGGCGAGTATGCGGGCCGCGACGGTGACCTGGTCACCGGCATCGTGCAGGCCGACGCGGCGCGCGCCGAGAAGGGCATCGTCATCGTCGACCTGGGCAAGCTCGAGGCGGTCCTGCCGCAGGCCGAGCAGGTGCCGGGGGAGACGTACGAGCACGGGTCCCGGATCCGCTGCGTCGTGGTGCACGTGGCCAAGGGCTTCCGCGGGCCGCAGATCACCCTGTCGCGCACCCACCCGGCGCTGGTGAAGAAGCTGTTCGCGCTCGAGGTGCCGGAGATCGCCGACGGCACGGTGGAGATCGCCGCCATCGCCCGTGAGGCAGGTCACCGTTCGAAGATCGCGGTGCATTCGCGGGTGCAGGGCGTCAACGCCAAGGGCGCCTGCATCGGCCCGATGGGTCAGCGGGTCCGGGCGGTGATGAGCGAGCTGCACGGCGAGAAGATCGACATCATCGACTACTCGGCCGACCCCGCGCAGTTCGTCGGCAACGCGCTCTCCCCGGCCAAGGCCCTGCGGGTCGAGGTGGTCGACGCGGCCACCCGCACCGCGCGGGTGACCGTGCCCGACTTCCAGCTCTCGCTGGCGATCGGCCGGGAGGGCCAGAACGCCCGGCTGGCCGCCCGCCTGACCGGCTGGCGCATCGACATCCGTCCGGACAACGAGCAGCCGGATCCGGCCGCGGAGCGCGATGCCGCCGAGACCGGAAGCTGACCGGATACGCGAGCACGAGGCACGCGGGGTAGACTTTCGGGTGGCCGGTCCGACACGCACCTGTGTTGGGTGTCGCTCACGCGTGCCGGCCTCCGATTTACTGCGGTTCGTCGCGGTCGGAGCGGGGGGTCATCTCCGGCTTCAGCCCGATCCGGGCCGCCGGCTGCCGGGCCGGGGAGCACATGTGCATCCTGATCCGGCCTGCTTCGCGCAAGCGGAGCGGCGACGTGCCTTCGGGCGCGCGCTGCGACTCACCGGTGTTGCTGACACCGGATTGCTTGCCGAGCACATCCGAGCGGTCACCGTGCCGTCCGGAACCACCGATGATGAGGCGTAGGCGCCTCGTCCATGTCCAGCAAGGTAGGACGACCCAGATGAGCACACGATGAAGTCCCTGAAATGACCAGGCTTCTAGTGCACGAGTGAGGTCGGCGGGCGCTGCTCGTACGACCTCGAGATGAGGAGTGCAGTGCCAGGCAAGGCCCGCGTTCACGAGCTCGCCAAAGAGCTCGGGGTCGACAGCAAGACCGTTCTCGCCAAGCTCAAAGAGATGGGCGAGTTCGTCAAATCCGCATCCAGCACGGTCGAGGCCCCGGTGGCCCGGCGACTTCGTGGTGCCCTCGACGCTCCGGGTGGTGCCGCTCCGGCGGCGTCCGCGCCCGCCGCGGCAGAGGCCCCGAGCGCGCCCAGCGCCCCCCGGGTCAACCCATCGGCCATGCGGCCGCAGCCACCGCGCCGGCCCGCCGCGCCGACCGCGGGAGCGCCCACCAGCGCCCCCACGTCTTCGGCGCCGTCGCCCGGTTCGATGGTCCGGCCCAAGCCGCCGGTCCCCGGCCGTCCGGGCCCGGTGCCCGGTCCGGTCGCCAAGCCGGCGAGTGCCCACGACATCGAGGTGGCGGCCGCCGAGGCACGCGCCTCGGCGCTGAAGGCCGAGCAGGAGGCCTCCGTCAAGGCTGCCCAGGCGGCCCGCACGCGGGACGCCGAGCGCCGGGCGCAGCAGCCTCCGGCCGACGGCACCACCCGTCCGCGGCCCCCGGGCCCCGGCGCGGTGCCGCCGCGTCCCGGCTCACCTGCGGCAACGCGTCCCGGAGCCCCGGGCGCGCCCACTACCGGCCGTCCCGGTCCGGGCGGCTCGCCGCGCCCGCCGGCCCGCGGTCCCGGTAACAACCCGTTCGGCGTCTCCGGTGGCAGCCAGCGGCCGACCCCGTCGGCGATGCCCCGGCCCAACCAGCCGGGCATGCCCCCGCGGCCGAGCCCTGCCTCGATGCCCCCGCGGCCCAGTCCCGCGTCCATGCCCTCGCAGCGTCCCGCCGGTCCCGGCGGCGGTCGTGGCGGTCCCGGCGGTGGCGCCGGCCGTCCCGGCGGTCCCGGTGCTGGTCGTGGCGGTCCCGGTGGTGGCGCTGGTGGCGGCTTCCGTCCCGGTGGCGGCGCTGGCGCCGGTGCCGGTGGCGGCGGTTACCGCGGCGGTCCCGGTGGCGGCGGTGGCGGCGGTGGCTACCGCGGTGGCCCCGGTGGCGGCGGCGGTGCTGGTGCCGGTGGCGGCTTCCGCCCCGGTGGCGGCGGTCCCGTCGGCGGTGCCCCCGGTCGTCCGGGTGGTGGCGGTCGCGGTCGTGGCGGCGGTGCCGCGGGTGCCTTCGGGCGTCCCGGTGGCCGGCCCACGCGTGGCCGCAAGTCGAAGAAGCAGCGGCGTCAGGAGTTCGACAACCTGTCGGCTCCGCAGATGTCGTCGGGTGCCCCCCGCGGCTCGGGCCAGGAGGTCCGGCTGTCGCGTGGTGCGTCGCTCTCCGACTTCGCCGACAAGATCAACGCCAACCCCGGCTCGCTGGTCCAGGAGATGTTCAACCTGGGCGAGATGGTGACGGCGACGCAGTCGTGCTCCGACGAGACGCTGCTGCTGCTCGGCGAGCACCTGGGCTTCGACGTGCAGATCGTCAGCCCCGAGGACGAGGACCGCGAGCTGCTGTCGCGGTTCAACATCGACCTCGACGCCGAGATCGCCGAGGACAGGCTCGTCACCCGGCCGCCGGTCGTGACCGTCATGGGTCACGTCGACCACGGTAAGACGAAGCTGCTCGACGCGATCCGCAAGACCAACGTGGTCGCCGGCGAGGCGGGTGGCATCACCCAGCACATCGGCGCCTACCAGGTCGTCGTGCCGCACCAGGGTGAAGAACGCGCGATCACCTTCATCGACACCCCGGGCCACGAGGCGTTCACCGCCATGCGTGCCCGTGGTGCCCAGGTGACCGACATCGTGATCCTGGTGGTCGCGGCCGACGACGGCGTCATGCCGCAGACGGTCGAGGCGTTGAACCACGCCAAGGCGGCAGAGGTGCCGATCGTGGTCGCGGTCAACAAGGTCGACAAGCCGGACGCCAACCCGGACAAGGTCCGCCAGCAGCTGACGGACTACGGCCTGCTCGCCGAGGAGTACGGCGGCGACACGATGTTCGTCAACGTGGCCGCCAAGCCGGGCCTCGGCATCGACGAACTGCTCGAGGCCGTGCTGCTGACCGCCGACGCGTCGCTGGAGCTCACCGCTCCGATCGACGGGCCGGCGCAGGGTGTCGCGGTCGAGGCCCACCTCGACAAGGGCCGGGGCGCGGTTGCCACGGTCCTGGTCCAGAAGGGCACGCTGCGGGCCGGCGACTCGATCGTGGCGGGTGGCGCGCACGGTCGCGTCCGCGCCATGCTCGACGAGAACGGCCAGCAGGTGGCCGAGGCGGGTCCGGCGCGTCCGGTCCTGGTGCTCGGTCTGACCGCGGTGCCGAGTGCGGGTGACACGTTCCTGGCGGCCGCTGACGACCGCACGGTGCGGCAGATCGCCGAGCAGCGGCAGGCCCGTCGGCGGGCGGCGACGTTCGCCAACTCCCGGCGTGCCAAGACGCTCGACGACTTCGTCAAGGCGATCGAGGAAGGCGAGCGCGCCTCGCTCACCTTGGTCATCAAGGGCGACGGCTCGGGTTCGGTCGAGGCCCTCGAGGACTCGCTGTTCAAGCTCGAGGTTCCGGAAGAGGTGCAGCTCAAGGTCATCCACCGCGGCGTCGGTGCGATCACCGAGAGCGACGTCAACCTGGCGTCGGCCTCCTCGGAGCAGACCGCCACGATCATCGGCTTCAATGTCCGGGCCAGCAACAAGGTCAAGGAGATGGCCGACCGCGCCGGCGTGGAGATCCGCTACTACAGCGTGATCTACCAGGCCATCGAGGAGATCGAGGCGGCCCTGAAGGGCCTGCTCAAGCCGGAGTACGAAGAGGTCGAGCTGGGCACGGCGGAGATCCGCGAGGTCTTCCGCTCGTCCAAGATCGGTCTCATCGCCGGCTGTCTGGTCCGCTCGGGCCTCATCCGCCGCAACGCCAAGGCGCGCATCCTGCGCGACGGCACCGTGGTGGCGGACAACGTCACGATCAGCTCGCTGAAGCGGTTCAAGGACGACGCCACCGAGGTCCGCGAGGGCTTCGAGTGTGGTCTGACCCTGAGCGGTTTCGGGTCGCCGCAGCCCGGCGACGTGATCGAGACGTTCGAGATGCGGGAGAAGCCGCGGGCGTAACAAACCCCGGTTGACGGCCCCCGGCGCTACGGCGCCGGGGGCCGTTGTCTTTACTACTGAGATGTCTCGCTACGCCCTGCTCCTCGCGCCGTCCGCCAACCGTGTCTACGCCGACCAGGCCGGCCGCCTCTCCCGGGCGGAGCTGGCCGCCTTCCGGCCGGTCCTCTCGTCGGACGTGGCGGAGGTGGACGCCACCCGGATCGGCGGGGTGGAGTACCTGACGTTCACCGCGGACCTCCAGCCCCGGGACGTCGCCTTCCTGTCGAACATGTCGGCGGCCTACGCCCTGTTCGAGCGGGCCGGCGACGACCTGCTGCGGCCGCTGGAGCTGACCCCGCTGGCCCGCTACGACAGCGACCTGATCACCATCCCGAAGTACGCCGGCAAGACCAACGAGCAGTTCACCAAGCTGCTGCTCAACCTGACCCTGCTGGCGTCGGCGTCGGCCCGCCGGATGCTCGACGGTCACCTGATCGTGGGTGACTTCCTGGCCGGCCGGGGCACCACCCTCAACCAGGCCCTGATGTACGGCTACGACGCCGTCGGCGTGGAGCTGGACGGCAAGGACGTCGAGGCGTACAAGCTGTTCCTGCAGACCTGGCTCAAGCGCAAGCGGCTCAAGCACAGCGCCGAGTTCAACCCGGTACGCCGGCAGGGCAAGAAGGCCGCCCGCCGCATGGAGATCACCCTGGCGGCCAGCAAGGACGACCACAAGGCCGGCGCCGTGCAGAAGGTGACGATGCTCAACGCCGACACCACCCAGCTGGACGGCCTGCTCCGCGCCAACTGCGTGGACGTCCTGGTGGTCGACCTGCCGTACGGGGTCGCGCACGCCAGCTACGAGGACGAGGGCGGCATGTCCCGGCGCCCGCTGGACCTGCTGGAGCGCGCCGTGCCGCAGTGGGTGCACCTGCTGCGCCCCGGCGGCGCCATCGGGCTGTCCTGGAACACCAAGGTCGCCCGCCGCGAGCTGGCCGAGGACATCCTGGTCGCCAACGGCCTGACCCCGGTGCCGCACGAGGAGCTGAGCCACCGGGTCGACCAGGGCATCGAGCGCGACATCGTGGTGGCCCGGAAACCCGGATGACCCCCGGCGCCGGCGGGCGTAGTCTCATGCGCTGATGTATATCGAGACTGCACTCTTCGACCTGCTGCTGCCCGGCGACTCCCGTTCGCTCAAGCAGAAACGCTCCTACCTGCGGCCGATCATCGCGATGCTGCGCAAGTACGAGGTCAGCGTCGCCGAGGTCGGCGACCACGACCTGCACGGCCGGGCCCAGATCGGGGTCGCCGTGGTGGCCGCCGAGCCGGCCCAGGCGCGCGCGGTGATCGACACCTGTGAGCACCAGATGGCCGGCCGCCCGGAGATCGAACTCCTCTCGGTGAGGCGCCGGTTACACGGTGACGACGACTGACGGCCCTGCTCGTGGCGCCCGCGGGTGCCGGGCCGACGGGAAGTTCGGGCCGCGGGGGTCATGGGTAGGCTTCAGGCGTTGGGCGGGGCGGTTCGCCCCGGAGGCACGGTTGTCGGAGGTGGGCGATATGTCGGATCCGGCCAAGACACGCCGGCACGCGGAGCGCATCCGCGAGCTGGTGGCATCGCTGGTGCGAGAGATCAAGGATCCCCGGCTCGGCATGGTGACGATCACGGACGCCCGGATCACCGGTGATCTGCGCGACGCACACGTCTACTACACCGTGCTCGGCGACCAGACCGAGCAGGCCGCGACCGCGGCGGCCCTGGACAGCGCCAAGGGCATGCTGCGCACCCGGGTCGGTCACGCCCTGGGCCTGCGGCACTCGCCGAGCCTGACGTTCGTGCTGGACAACGTCCTGGACAACGTCAAGGAGATCGACGAGCTGCTGGCGGCCGCCCGGCACCGCGACGCCGAGGTGCAGCGGCTGGCGGCCGGCAAGCAGTACGCCGGCGACCCGGACCCGTACAAGGCCGACGACGAGGAAGACGAGGACACCGACGAGCGGGTCGGTGCCCGGGAGGACCAGGGGTGACCGAGGCGGTCACCGTCTCGGAGGGCACGCCCACCGCCGCCGACTTCTCGGCGGCGGTCTCGGCGGTCCGGGAGCTGGCGCCGACCGGCCGGGTGCTGCTGATCTGTCACGTCAACCCGGACGGCGACGCGCTGGGCAGCATGCTCGGCTTCGGCCTGGGGCTGCGCCGGCTCGGCGTGCCCCGGCTGCAGGCCACGTTCCCGGGGCCGTTCGAGGTGCCCGCACCCTTCGCCGAGCTGCCCGGCGTCGACCTGCTGGTGAGCGAGGAGCAGGCGGAGCCGGAGCCGGATCTGGTGGTCGTCTTCGACGTGGCCGCCGAGTCCCGGCTCGGTGCGCTGGCCGACCGGCTGCCGCGGGCGCGGGCCACCGTGGCGCTGGACCATCACGCGTCCAACACCGGCTTCGCCGGCATCAACCTGGTGGACGCCGGCGCGGCCGCCACCTCGGTGGTCGTCGAGGAGCTGCTGCGCGGGCTCGACGTGCCGCTGGACGCGGAGATCGCCGAGTGCCTCTACGTGGCGCTGGCCACGGACACCGGCTCGTTCCGGTTCGACATGACCACGCCGCGGGTGCACGAGATGGCCGCCCGGCTGATCGCCACCGGGCTGCGGCCGGGGGAGATCTCCCGCCGGGTCTTCGACAGCCGCCCGTTCGGGGCCGTGAAGCTCTCCGCCGACGTGCTCAGCCGCGCGCAGCTCGATCCCACGGCGGCGGCCGGGCACGGCATGGTGTGGACGTACGCGACGCTCGACGACCTCGAGCGGCACGGGCAGCGGCCGTACGTGCTGGACGCGCTCATCGACCCGGTCCGCAGCGTGGCCGAGGTGGACGTGTCCGTGGTGGTCAAGCAGATCGCCGAGCACGAGTGGGCGGTGTCGCTGCGCAGCAAGGGCGCGGTCGACGTGAGCGCGGTCGCGGTCGCCCTGGGCGGCGGCGGGCACCGGCTGGCCGCGGGCTTCACCGGCTACGGCACCCCCGGCGACGTGGTCACGGCGGTCCGTGACCGGCTGGTGGAGCACCTGATTCCGTAGCGTCGCAGCGACGGGGCCGGCCTTCGGGCCGGCCCTTTGTCGTTGATCCGTTTCCCGCTCTGCGGGATGCGAGGAGCAGTCAGCGAGACTGAACGATAGTTTGAGTTAACGGTGATTTGGTTTCTGCACGGGCGCTACCACCGACCGCCGCAGCAGCCTCGAGCCACCCGGGTCCACCATCCCGGGCTGCGTTGCCCCGCCACCCGTCCGGCGATCCCGGACCGGCCCCTGCGACGCGCCGCTCGATCGATCAGTGGGTGCCGCGCACCCGTCCCACCGTGGAAGGACCACGATCATGGCTGCTATGCCCAAGCCCAAGCCCCAGCCGTCCGATGACGCTCGCGAGCAGGCCCGCCGCGCGCTGCAGACGTCGCTGGATACGCGCCAGTAAGTAGTCGAGGCGCGTTGCGCCCCTTACGGCTCGGCGGGCATCATGGGGATCATGAGCCCGCCCGCAGCCGTAGACCCGGGCACCCTCACGCGGCGGATCGCCGCCCTGGCCCTGCCGGCCCTGGTCGTGCTGGCCGCCGAGCCGCTGTACGTGCTGGTCGACACCGCCGTGGTGGGTCACCTGGGCCGGGTGCCGCTGGCGGCGGTCGCTGTCGGCGGCACCGTGATGTCGGTGGCCGTCTGGTTCGGCACCCTGGCGGCGTACGGGACCACCGGCCGCGCCGCCCGCCGCTTCGGCGCGGGTGACCGTACCGCTGCCGTCGCCGAGGGTGTCCAGGCATCCTGGCTCGCGGTGGGCACCGGCGGGTTGCTGGTGCTGCTCGCCCAGCTCTTCGCCGCACCGCTCACCCGGGCCCTGGCCGCCGACCCGGCGGCGGCCGAGGCCGCCGCCGGTTGGCTGCGCATCGCCTCCTTCGGCATCCCCGGCCTGCTGCTCGCGGCGGCGGGCAACGGCTGGATGCGCGGCGTGCAGGAGACCCGCCGCCCGCTGATCTACGTCCTCGGCGCCAACGTGCTCTCCGCGGTGCTGTGCCCGCTGCTCGTCTACCCGGCCGGCTGGGGACTCACCGGCTCGGCCGTCGCCAACGTCGTGGCCCAGTCCCTGACCGGCCTGCTGTTCCTCTGGGCGGTGGTCCGGGAACGGGCGCCGCTGCGGCCCAGCCCTGCGGTCATCGTCCGGCAGCTCGTGCTCGGCCGGGACCTGCTGATCCGCGGCGCGGCGTTCCAGGCCTGCTGGCTGTCGGCGACCGCGGTGGCCGCCCGGTTCGGCATCGCGGCGGTGGGCGCCCACCAGATCGGCCTGCAACTCTGGTTCTTCTGCGCGCTGGCGCTGGACGCGGTGGCGATCGCGGCCCAGTCCCTGGTCGGCGCGGCCCTGGGCGCCGGCGACGACACCGCGGCGCGAGCGGTGGCCCGCCGGGTCACGGCGGTCGGCGCGGTGGCCGGGGTGGGCTTCGCGGTGCTGGCGGCGGCGGGCGCGGGCGTGGTGCCGGGCTGGTTCACCGGCGACCGGGCGGTCCACGAACAGGCGGCGATCGTCTGGCCGTGGTTCGTGGGCATGCTGCCGTTCGCGGGCGTGGTGTACAGCCTGGACGGGGTGCTGATCGGCGCGGGCGACGTGGGCTACCTGCGCACGATGACGCTGGCGGCGGCGCTACTGGGCTTCCTGCCGGCGATCTGGCTGGCGTACGCGCTGGGGTGGGGGCTGGCGGGGGTGTGGTTCGGGCTGGCGCTGTTCATGCTGATCCGCCTGGTGTTCCTGCTGGTGCGCTGGCGTGGCACCCGCTGGGCGGTCCTCGGCGCGACCCGGTAGGCGTGCGGCGCAGGCATCGGTGGAGCTCGGGTGTGACCAGGCATGCTTCGCGATTGGTCCGGTCGGGAGCGGCCGGGCCACGGCTGTGGTTGACGGCTCCTGCCCGCTGCGGGCTTCCCGGCTGCCGAGCGCGGTGTCCGCATGACGGATGTCGGTCCCGGATGCCGGCCGGTCGTCTCAGCAGAAAGCCAGGCGTCTCACCATCCGAACCGGTCGCCACCCCAAAACACCGCAAATATCGCACGGTGATGGGTGTTGGCGGCGATCTTGTGACGGTGGGGCGAGGAGCTGAGTCTTTTGCGTGGTTGGTGTATCGGGCGATGGCAATAGCCCGCCGGAGTGACGTGGGCCGCGCGCCGACCGCCACCGACGCGCAAGATTTCGTTCTTGTTGATGTGGTGTGAGCTCCGAACCTTAAGTCCACAAGATCGACGATTCGCTGCTCGCTTCGTGACTTTTACGCTCTTTGTTCCGTTAGGATTCCTGCGATGTGAGAATCCTGCTCAATATGTGGGCCAGTGCTGCGGGTCCGGCGGTGGGCAGGCCTCCGGCAATGCTTGGCGCGGCCGTTCGGCGCGGCAGAAGCGTGTCGCCCGTCCGGGGGATGGCGATCGATCATCACAACAGCCGTGCAAAAGACTCAGCTGACCGCGGTGCAACAAGATCGGCGGTTGCTCGGGTGCCGCCGGTGGCGCGGAGTGACGGAAACTGTTGTTTCGGCGTTGTCCGGGCAGCGCCGGCGGCGAGAACGGCAGGAGCCGCCGCCAGCGGCGCGGCGGACGCGGGTCGAGCGGACACCGGACGCGGGTCGAGCGGACGCCGGACGCGGGTCGAGCGGACGCCGGACGCGGGTCGAGCGGACGCCGGACGCGGGTCGAGCGGACGCCGGACGCGGGTCGAGCGGACGCCGGGCGAGCGGACGCCGGGCGTACGGGTCACCCGGGTGGCTGGCACCTCACCCCCCGGCCCGACCGGTGTGGTGGCCGGTCTGGTTGGGTGGGTCCGTGAACGTCGACGGGCTCATCGTTGTGGACAAGCCGGCCGGGATGACCTCGCACGACGTGGTCGCCCGGATCCGGAGGCTGGCCCGGACCCGGCGGGTCGGGCACGGCGGGACGCTGGACCCGATGGCCACCGGCGTGCTGATCATCGGGGTCAACCGGGCCACCCGGCTGCTCACGTACGTGATCGGGGCCGGCAAGAGCTACACCGCGACCATCCGGCTCGGCCAGGCCACGGTCACCGACGACGCCGAGGGTGACGTCACCGCGACCGCCTCCACCGCCGGGGTCACCGACGCCGCCATCCGGTCCGGGCTCGCCGCCCAGACCGGTGAGATCGAGCAGGTGCCCAGCGCGGTCAGCGCCATCAAGGTCAACGGGCAGCGCGCCTACAAGCGGGTCCGCGACGGCGAGGAGGTCGAGCTCGCCGCCCGCAAGGTCATCGTCTCCCGGCTCGACGTGCTGGCCGTGCGCCGGCCCGCGGACGCCGACGTGGTGGACGTGGACGTCGACGTCACCTGCTCCAGCGGCACCTACATCCGGGCCATCGCCCGGGACCTGGGCCGCACGCTCGGCGTCGGCGGCCACCTGACCGCGCTGCGCCGCACCGCGGTCGGTGACCTCACGCTGGCCGCGGCCGCCACCCTGCCGGAGCTGGAGGAGCGCGCGCCCGACGTGATCGGTCTGCCGATGGCCGAGGCGGCCCGGCGGGCCTTCCCGCAGCGCGAGGCCGACGCCGAGGAGACCCGGTTGCTCAGCCACGGCGGGCCGCTCGAGCCGGTCGGCATCGAGGGACCGTACGCGGTCTTCAGCGCCGCCGGCGACCTGCTCGCGATCGTCTCCGAACGCGACGGCAAGGCCCGCGCCGAGATCGTCCTCGCCCCCGCCTGAGAAACGCGGACCAGCGGCACGCGCCGCTGGGTGCGGGCTAGTGGCGCCGGGCCAGGTGGTCCGCGACCGTCGCGACCAGGTCCGCGGCCGCGTACGGCTTGTCCAGGAAGCCGTCGCACCCCGCCTCCAGCGCCGCCGCCCGGTCCTGGGGCAGCACGCTCGCCGTCACCGCCACGACCGTCGGCCGGGGCCGGCCGCCGCCCACCGTGCCCGCCGCCAGCTCGCTGGCCAGCGTGAGCCCGTTGCCGTCCGGCAGGTTCATGTCGAGCAGCACCAGGTCCACGTCCTCGGTGTCCAGCAGTTCCCGCGCGCTGGCGATGTTCGCCGCGTCCAGCACCTCGGCGTCGCGGACGGCGGCGATCCGGGCCCGTGAGAGCACCGCCTTGACCAGGGTGCGGTTCAGCTCTTCGTCCTCCACCAGCAGGATGCGCGGGTTCTCGGCCGTCACGGGTGCTCCCTCTTGTCCCTCGCAGCAGTACCGGACCCGCCGAGCAGCGGTGCCAGCGTCTCCCAGCCGGCCCCGCCGGCCATCGCCGTGGCCACCACGCCGCCGGCCATCGCCGTGGCGACCAGTGGGGCGGCGTCGCCGGGCGGGCGCTCCACGCCGGCCGCCGCGGTCAGGCCCAGGACCGGGGTGTGCCGGGTGGCCGGGTCCAGTTCGATGGCGGCCAGCAGGCTGAACCCGTCCACTTCCGGTGACTGCATGTCGCAGACGATCAGGTCGAAGTGGCCCTCGCGGCTCAGCGCCAGTCCGTCCCGGCCGTCGGCGCAGGCGACCACGTCGGCGCCGCCCGCGCGCAGCCCCTTCTCGATCGCCTCCCGGACCTCGTCGTCGTGGTCGACGACCAGCACCCGCGGCACCGGCCGGTGGGCGATCTTGCGGGCCAGCGCGCCGAGCAACGCCGCCTGGTCGACCGGCTTGACGAAGTAGTCGTCGGCGCCCAGGGCCAGCCCGGCGTGCCGTTCGTCGATGATCGTGGCGAAGAAGACCGGGATGCCGGCGAGCCGCGGATCGGCCTTGAGCCGGCGGATGACCTCGAAGCCGTCGATGCCGGGCAGCGCGACGTCGAGCACGATGGCGTCGGGCGGGTGGGCGCCGGCGGCGGTCAGGCCGGCCTCGCCGGTGCCGGCCACGTCCACGTGGTAGCCCGCGCCGACCAGCTGGGTGGTGAGCAGCTCCGCGGACTGCGGGTCGTCCTCGACCAGCAGCACCCGGGCGCCCGCCGCCGGACCCTGGTCGAGCTTCATCACCGGGGCGGCGGGCAGCCGTACGGTGAAGGCGCTGCCCTTGCCCGGGGTGGAGACCAGCGAGATCTCCCCCTCGTGCGCCGAGACCAGCCGCTTGGTCAGCGCGAGCCCGAGGCCGGTGCCGGCCCGCTGCCGTTCCGGGTCGCCGACCTGCTGGAACTCCTCGAAGACCTTCTCCAGGTCGGCCTCGGCGATGCCCACCCCGGTGTCGGCGACGGTCAGCTCGACCTGATCGCCGAGGGCGGACACCGAGACGAAGATCGAGCCACCCTCGGGGGTGAACTTGATCGAGTTGGAGAGCAGGTTCTCCACGATCTGCCGGAACCGGACCCGGTCGGCGAGCACGGTCGCCTCCGGCAGCGTCGTGCTGATCGCGAGGTTCTTGGTGGTCAGCAGCGGGGACAGGCCGGTCAGCAGCTCGCTCACCGCGGTGTCGACCCGCAGCGGCGCCAGCCGCAGCTCCAGCCGGCCGGACTCGACCTTGGCCAGGTCGAGGATGTCGTTGATCAGCCCGAGCAGGTGCCGGCCGCTGGTGTGGATGTGGTCGACCCACTCCGCGGGCACCCGGCGCCGGTCGCCGTCCGGCTCCTCCAGCCGCATCAGGTCGCTGAAGCCGATGATCGCGTTGAGTGGGGTACGCAGCTCGTGGCTCATGTTGGCCAGGAACGAGCTCTTCGCCTGGCTGGCCCGGGTCAGCGCCTCGACGGAGGCGCTGAGCTCGGACGCCATCCGGCGGTGCGCGGAGGTGACCGCCTGGCGCTCGGCGAGGATGCCGGCCTGGCCGCCGAGCGCCGCCAGCAGCCGCAGGTCGTCGTCGCTGAACAGGCTCCGGTGCCGGTTGAACAGCAGCACCGCGCCCTCGGCGTCGGGCGGCACCGGCATGCTCAGCACGGTCACGAAGTCGTCGCTCAGGTCGTCGCCGTAGTGCGCCACCAGGGCCGCGTCGCTGTCCCGCAGCCGGGCGGGCTGGCCGGCCCGGATGAGCGCGGTGACGTCGGCGAAGCCCAGTTCGTCGGGGGTGGGCACCAGGGGGCCGGCGTACGCCGCCGGGGCCAGCATGCCGTCGGCCCGCGGCATCAGCACCGCCACCGCGTCGGTGCCGGTCTGCACCCGCATGATATCGGCGTAGATCTGCCAGACCTGCTCGGCGGACTCGGCCGGCGCGCGCAGCAGCCGCTCGGTGACCGACTGCGCGGCCGAGGCGGAGAAGATCCGGCCCAGCCAGCGCGGCGGCTCGAAGGCCACCAGGTAGCCGAGCCCGCTGATCAGCGCCAGCACCCGGCTGCCGGCGTCGAAGTAGTCGCTGGCGCCGGGCAGCGAGGCGATGCCCATCAACACGACCATGAAACCGAAGGCGAGGGTGGCGCCGGCCGCGGTCATCAGCCGGGCGCGGTTCGCCCCGGTCCTGGTCCGGGCCTTGCCGAACAGCAGGGCCGCGGCGATCAGCTCGGCGCTCAGGAAGGCCGTCGCGCCGACGAACAGCTGGACCGGGAGCAGCGGCAGCGGGGCGAACGCCAGCCAGGCGGCGACCGCGGCGAGCGGGATCAGCACCGACCGCTGGAGCCAGCGCGGCACGAACCGCAGCCGGGCGGCGAGCCGTACGGTCAGGTACGGCTGCGCCAGCAGAGCGACGAGCGTGACACCGCCCACCCACTCGGGCAGGGGCCCCCCGACGACCCGGCCGGCCACGTCCACCGCGAACAGCACTGTGCACGACGCGAACACCAGCGTCACGTCGCGTTGCAGCGGGTCGCGGCGGCGCAGATACCCGCCCAGCGCGCGGACGAAGAGCACGGCGAAGGTGAACTCGGCCGCCAGCAGGACGAGAGAACTCCAGTCAGCGCTCATATCGGTACTAACTGTAGCGTTTCAGGCAGTCGTGGAGACCGATACGCTTACCCCCGGGACTCTCAGAGAGGTAAGTGGGATGCAGCGGTGGCGCGGGTACGAGGCGGTGCCGGGCGGCTTCGGCCGATCGGTGGTGACCATCGGCGTCTTCGACGGCGTGCACCGCGGCCATCAGGCGATCATCGGGCACACCGTGAAGCGGGCCCGCGATCTGGGCCTGCAGTCGGTGGTGGTGACCTTCGACCCGCACCCCGCCGAGGTGGTCCGGCCCGGCTCGCACCCGGCCGTGCTCACCGAGCCGGTGCGCAAGGCCGAGCTGCTCGAGCAGCTCGGCGTCGACGCGCTCTGCGTGGTGCCGTTCACCCCGGCGTTCTCCCAGCTCAGTGCCGAGGCGTTCGTGCACGACGTGCTGGTCGACGCGCTGCATGCCGCGGTTGTGGTGGAGGGGGACAACTTCCGCTTCGGCCACCGGGCGGCCGGCGACCTGGCCATGCTGACCCGGCTCGGGCGCACGTTCGGCTTCACGGTCGAGGAGGCGCCGCTGGTGGCCGAGGACGAGCTGGTCTTCTCGTCCACGTACATCCGCAGTTGTGTCGATGCCGGGGACGTCGCGGCCGCGGCGGCCGCGCTCGGCCGGCCGCACCGCCTGGCCGGCGTGGTGGTCCGCGGTGACCAGCGCGGCCGGGAGATCGGGTTCCCGACCGCCAACCTGATGTGCCACCGTTACGCGGCCATCCCGGCCGACGGCGTCTACGCGGCCTGGCTGGTCCGCGGCGGCAAGCACGGCGGCCCGCAGCCCGCCTCGGTGTCGATCGGCACCAACCCGACCTTCTCCGGCCGGGAGCGCCGGGTCGAGGCCTACGTCCTCGACTTCGCCGGCGACCTGTACGGCGAGCGCGTCAGCCTCGACTTCGTCGCCCACCTGCGCGAACAGCGGGTGTACACCGGCATCGAGCCGCTGGTGGCGCAGATCCGCGAGGACGTCGAGCAGACCCGCACCGTGCTCGCCCGGCCCTCGATCTAAGCTGCTGATAAGCTTGCCGTGACGTCGGCTATTCCGACGACCGGACTCGCCTGCCTGCCCGACGCCGCGGGCCGCGAGCCCGCCCCCAGCGGGGCGGGACACCGTCTGAATCGGCAACACAGAATCACGGAGAACATGGCGCTCGACCAAGAGACCAAGACCAAGATCATGACCGAGTACGCGACCCTCGAAGGCGACACCGGTTCGCCCGAGGTGCAGGTCGCGATGCTCACCAAGCGGATCGCCGACCTGACCGAGCACCTCAAGGTGCACAAGCACGACCACCACAGCCGTCGTGGTCTGCTGCTGCTGGTCGGCCGTCGCCGCCGCCTGCTCAACTACGTCCAGAAGAAGGACATCGCGCGCTACCGGACGCTGATCGAGCGTCTCGGCCTGCGCCGCTGATTTGAGGGGGGAGCGGCCGACCGGCTGCTCCCCTCAGCTCTACCCACGGACCCGCGCGGCCCCAGGCCACCGGCCCCGGTCCTCGGTAGTGGTTCCCGAGCCAGACACCTCTCGGGTACTTCGATCGAAGACCGGCCAGCCTCTTCCGCGCTGTGTGAACCCGCCGGGTCCTCGACGAAGGAGTACCGCACTACATGTCTGAGCAAAAGGCTCTCGGCACCGAATCCCGCACCGCGATCATCGACAACGGCTCCTTCGGGACCCGCGAGATCACCTTCTCCACCGGCAAGCTGGCCCGCCAGGCCGCCGGCTCGGTCATCGTCCAGCTGGGCGAGACCACCGTGCTCTCCGCGACCACCGCGGGAAAGACGCCGAAGGACCACTTCGACTTCTTCCCGCTGACGGTCGACGTCGAGGAGCGCATGTACGCCGTGGGCCGCATCCCCGGCTCGTTCTTCCGCCGCGAGGGCCGGCCCAGCGAGGACGCCATCCTCACCTGCCGGCTGATCGACCGGCCGCTGCGCCCGTCGTTCACCAAGGGCCTGCGCAACGAGGTCCAGGTCGTCGAGACCGTCCTCGCGCTCGACCCGCAGCACCCGTACGACGTCGTCGCCATGAACGGCGCCTCGATGTCGACCAAGCTCTCCGGCCTGCCGTTCAGCGGCCCGGTCGGCTCGACGCGCGTCGCGCACGTCGAGGGCCAGTGGGTCAACTTCCCCACGCTGGAGGAGCTGGCCCGCGCCACCTTCGACATGATCGTCGCCGGTCGCACGCTGGCCGACGGTGAGGTCGCGATCATGATGGTCGAGGCCGAGGCCACCCCGCACGCGCTGACCCTGATCGCGTCCGGTGCCCCGAAGCCGACCGAGGAGGTCGTCGCCAGCGGCATCGAGGCCGCCAAGTCGGCCATCCGCGAGCTGTGCCGCGCGCAGAGCGAGCTGGCCGAGGTCGCCGCGAAGCCGGTGCAGGAGTTCCCGGTCTTCCTGGACTACCAGGACGACGTCTACTCCGCCGTCGCCGAGGCCGCCAAGGGCGAGCTCGGCGAGGCGCTGAAGATCGTCCAGAAGGCCGACCGCGAGGAGGCCCTGGACCGGGTCAAGGCCAAGGTCGTCGAGGCCGTGGCCCCGCAGTTCGAGGGTCGCGAGAAGGAGATCAGCGCCGCGTTCCGCTCGGTCACCAAGACCGAGGTGCGCAACCGCGTGCTCCGCGACCAGGTCCGGATGGACGGCCGCGGCCCGCGTGACATCCGGCCCCTGTCGGCCGAGGTCGGCATCCTGCCCCGGGTGCACGGCTCGGCGCTGTTCGAGCGCGGCGAGACCCAGATCCTGGGCGTCACCACGCTGAACATGCTGCGGCTGGAGCAGTCGCTGGACACCCTGTCGCCGGACAAGTCCAAGCGCTACATGCACAACTACAACTTCCCGCCGTACTCGACCGGTGAGACCGGCCGGGTGGGTTCGCCCAAGCGCCGCGAGATCGGTCACGGCGCGCTGGCCGAGCGGGCCCTGGTGCCGGTGCTGCCGACGCGCGAGGAGTTCCCGTACGCGATCCGCCAGGTCTCCGAGGCCCTGAGCTCCAACGGCTCGACCTCGATGGGCTCGGTCTGCGCCTCGACGCTGGCCCTGCTCAGCGCCGGTGTGCCGCTGAAGGCGCACGTCGCCGGCATCGCCATGGGCCTGATCTCCGACGAGGTCGACGGCAAGACCCAGTACGTGACGCTGACCGACATCCTGGGCGCCGAGGACGCGTTCGGCGACATGGACTTCAAGGTCGCCGGCACCCCGGAGTTCGTCACCGCGCTGCAGCTCGACACCAAGCTCGACGGCATCCCGTCGGACGTGCTGGCCGCCGCCCTGCAGCAGGCGCACGACGCCCGGGCGACGATCCTCGCGGTCATGGACGAGGCCATCAACAGCCCGGCCGAGATGAGCGAGTACGCCCCGCGCGTCACCAGCGTCAAGATCCCGGTTGACAAGATCGGCATGGTCATCGGCCCGAAGGGCCAGACGATCAACGCGATCCAGGACGAGACCGGCGCCGACATCTCGATCGAGGACGACGGCACGATCTACGTCGGCGCGACCAACGGCCCGGCCGCCGAGGCCGCGGTCGAGCGGATCAACGCCATCGCCAACCCGACGATGCCGAAGGCCGGCGACAAGTTCCTCGGCACCGTGGTGAAGACGGCCGCGTTCGGCGCGTTCATCTCACTGCTGCCGGGCCGCGACGGCCTGCTGCACATCTCCAAGGTGGGCGACGGCAAGCGGGTCGACCGCGTCGAGGACTTCCTCAACGTGGGCGACAAGGTCGAGGTCTCGATCGCCGACATCGACAACCGCGGCAAGATCTACCTGGACAAGGTCCGCCCCGAGGGTGCCGAGGCTCCCGCCGCCGAGGCGCCCGCCGCCGCCGGCGAAGAGGGTGGCCGCCCGCCGCGCGAGGACCGTGGCCCCCGTGGCGAGGGTGGTGGCGAGCCCCGTCGCCGTCGTCAGCGTCCCAGCGGCGACCGCAACTGATCCACGCATGACAGACAGTTCGCGCGGGCCGGCCGAGAGGCCGGCCCGCGTTACTACCCCGTCCGACCACCCCGCCGCCGCCCTTAAAAGGATGAAAACCCATACCTTGCAGGACGGCGTGAAACGCACCGTCCTGCCCAGTGGCCTGCGCATCCTCACCGAGGCGATCCCCACCACCCGCAGCGCCGCCCTGGGCGTCTGGGTGGGTGTCGGCTCCCGTGACGAGACCCCGGCGATGTCGGGCGCCTCGCACTTCCTCGAGCACCTGCTCTTCAAGGGCACCGAGAAGCGCACCGCGCTGGACATCTCCGCGGCGATCGAGGCGGTCGGCGGCGAGACCAACGCCTTCACCACGAAGGAGTACACCTGCTACTACGCGCGGGTGCTGGACGCCGATCTGCCGCTGGCCGTCGACGTGCTCTGTGACGCGGTCGCCGGATCGATCCTGGCCCCGGCCGACGTCGAGACCGAGCGTGGCGTGATCCTCGAGGAGATCGCCATGCACGACGACGAGCCCGGCGACGAGGTGCACGACGTCTTCACCGAGGCGATCTTCGGTGCCGGCACGCCGCTGGGCCGGCTGATCTCGGGCACCGAGGAGACCATCTCCCCGATGACCCGGACCCAGATCAACCGCTTCTACCGCGCCCGGTACAAGGCTCCGCAGATCGTGGTCACCGCGGCCGGCAACCTCGAGCACGCCAAGGTCGTCAGGCTGGTCCGGGCCGCGCTGGCCGGCAGCCCGCTGGACGCCGAGCCGGGCGTGCCCGCCGGCAAGCGCGGGTCCACCGGCGGGAGCCGGCCGCGCAAGCCGGTCACGCTGATCCGGCACCGCGACACCGAGCAGGCGCACATCGTGCTCGGCTGCGCCGGCATCAGCCGGGCCGACGACCGCCGGTTCGCGCTCGGAGTGCTCAACAACGTGCTCGGCGGCGGCATGTCCAGCCGGCTGTTCCAGGAGATCCGGGAGAAGCGCGGGCTGGCCTACTCGGTCTACTCCTACGGCAGCCAGTACGCGGACGCCGGCCTCTTCGCGGTCTACGCCGGCTGCGCGCCGGGCAAGGCCGAGGAGGTGCTGGCGCTGATCCGCGCGGAGCTCGCCGTGGTCGCCGCGGAGGGCATCACCGTCGAGGAGCTGGCCCGCGGCAAGGGCATGGTCAAGGGCTCGTACGTGCTCGGCCTGGAGGACACCGGCTCGCGGATGAGCCGGCTGGCCAAGTCGGAGCTGCTGCACGGCGACCTGATGGCCGTCGACGAGCTGCTGGCCCAGGTCGACGCGGTCACCCTCGACGAGGTGAACGCGCTGGCCGCCGAGCTGCTGGCCAAGCCGATGTCACTCGCGGTCGTCGGGCCCTTCGACGACGACGCGTTTTCCGCCCCCCGCTAACCTGGGACGCCGTGACCATCCTCAGCCCTCCGCCCGTACAAGAAGAAGCGCAGCCGGACCGGCGCAGGCGCCGGATCGTCGGCATGCTGATCTGGGCGGTGCTGTTCGCGGTCGGCACGTACTTCATCGGCGTGCCGACCAGCGACCCGCTCATCGCGTTCGGCTGGCTGTGGCTGGCCACCATCGCCTGGCGCAGCGACCTGCCCTGGCGCGAGCACCTGCGGTTCCTGCGCGACTGGCTGCCGATCGCGCTGCTGCTGGTGGTCTACAACATCTCCCGCGCGTGGGCCGACGACCTGTTCCAGCCGCACGTCACCGAGCTGATCCACGCCGACGAGGCGATGTTCGGCCGGCTCACCGGCGGCCAGGTCCCGACCACCTGGCTGCAGCAGCACCTCTACCAGCCGGGCGTCGTGCAGTGGTGGGAGGTCGTGGTCACGCTGGTCTACGTCTCGCACTTCCTGACCGTGCCGACGGTCGCGGTGGTCCTCTGGGTGCGCTCCCGGGCGCAGTGGGCCCGGTTCGTCCGGCGCTGGTTCACGCTGTGCGTGTTCGGCCTGGTCACCTACTTCCTCTACCCGGCCGCCCCGCCGTGGTGGGCGTACAAGTACGGCTACCTGCCCGAGCACGTGGAACGCATCTCCACGAACGGGTGGGACGCGATCGGCCTGCACGGCGCCGGCAACACCCTGAACGCCCTGCAGGTGGACGCGTCCAACCCGGTCGCCGCGATGCCGTCGCTGCACACCGCCTGGGCCATGATGGCCGTCGCGTTCTTCCTGCCGGTGGTCCGCCGCCGCTGGTGGCCGCTGCTGCTGGCCTATCCGCTGGCGATGACCTTCACGCTGGTCTACACCGGCGAGCACTACGTCGTCGACGTGCTGGTCGGCTGGGCCTACGTGGCGGCGGTGTTCCTGGTGGTGGGGCTGGGCGAACGCCGGTGGGCCAACCGCAGTAAATTGTCCCCGTGACGAACGAGCAGGAACCGATCCGCGTCGGCGTTCTCGGCGCCCGCGGCCGCATGGGCCTCGAGGTGTGCAAGGCGGTCGACGCCGCCGACGACCTCGAGCTGGTGGCGATGATCGACCAGGGCGACTGGTTGTTCAACGCCTCGGACGCCGGCGCCCAGGTGCTCGTCGACTTCACCGCCCCGGACGTCGTCATGGACAACCTGCACTGGGCCGTGGACCAGGGCATCAGCATGGTGGTCGGCACGAGCGGCTTCACCGAGCAGCGCCTCGACCGGGTGCGCGGCTGGCTGGCCCACAAGCCCGAGGTCGGCGTGCTGATCGCCCCCAACTTCGGCATCGGCGCGGTGCTGATGATGCAGTTCGCGGCGAAGGCGGCCCGCTACTTCGAGTCCGTCGAGATCATCGAGCAGCACCACCCGCGCAAGCTGGACGCCCCGAGCGGCACGGCCATGCACACCGCGAAGCTGATCGCCGCGGCCCGGGCCGAGGCCGGCCGCGGCCCGATGCCGGACGCGACCAAGGAAGAGCTGCCCGGCGCCCGCGGCGCGGACGTCGACGGGGTGCGGGTGCACGCGGTGCGGGCGGCCGGTCTGGTCGCCCACCAGGAGGTCCTCTTCGGCACGCACGGCGAGACGCTGACGATCCGGCACGACAGCCTGGACCGGGCATCGTTCATGCCGGGCGTGCTGCTGGGGGTCCGCTCGATCGTGACCCGGCCGGGCCTGACCATCGGCCTCGACTCGCTGCTCGACTGACCGGCTGAGCCGGCCGCGGATCCGCAGCCGGCCGCCGGGGGAGTTGGACCGTGAGCCCGGCGGGCAGGCCGGTGATCGTCATCGCCCCGGCCACGTCGCCCCGGCGAGCGCGCGGGCGATCTCCAGTGGTCAGCTCGATCGGGCGGGCTGTCGGCGGGTGCGTCGGCGATCTCCAGCTCGGTCGCCTCGATCGCGCTCGCTCCGATCCGCACCGATCCGCACCGATCCGGTCGATCGGGGGTGCGCGGCATGATCGTGGTCAGCTCTGGTCACTCGACTTACGCTATTTGCCGGAGCCTTGTTTGCGCGCACCCGCTTTCGGTGGTCGCCCAGGTCGGGGCGGGAGCTCTCGTCGAGATTGTGGTGCTTCGCATCGACCAGGCGCGATGCAAGATTCACTTCGAGTGTCGGTCGGCTGGCCCAGCGACACTTGAGTGTCGACCGAGCACCGCGGGCGGGAGCGACGGCCGCGCTTGACGACATCGTGGTGGCGGCCCACAACCGGCTCGCGGGCACCCATGCCGGCGTGCGATTCCGCCCGAGTCTCGGCAAAGCGTCCTTTATCGCCCCCTCGCGAAGTGCTCTCGTCGCCAACGTCGCGGTCTTGGAAAGCACGGGTGCGGCCGACTTTCGCCATTCATCGCCGTCGCAGCCTCAGCGGCACCCTTCCCGCAGATCTTGATGAGCTAAAACGTTCTAGCCACACCACACCGCTACAAGGTCCACCACTCACGCCCCTTTCCTCCTGAGATAACCCCCTCACCCTCCACTACCGCCACACACCCTAAAAGGGCCAATCCCGCATACCGGACGAACCCGGCAACGGGCTGGATCACCTCGGGGGGTCAGACGTCGACACCATCCAGCCGTGTCCCATGTCGAGGGGTCAATGGAGCCGGAGCCCGGCGGCCAGGCCGTTGATCGTCGCCGCGCCGGCCGCGTCGACCCGGACGTCGACGGGCTCGCCGGCGATTTCCAGCCCGCGCGCCTCAACCGGGCCGAACGGCGCCCCCGCCAGCGGTCGCAGCCGCACCCGGCCGCCCGGCACATCCGCCTCCAGGCCGATCACGGCCTGGGCCAGCAGCACCGCCGCGGCCGCCGACCACGCCTGCGGCCGGCACGCCGCCGGGTACGGCATCGGCCGGCTCAGCGCCGACCGGGCGTCCCCGGCGTGCAGCTCGGGCAGCCGGTAGCCGAACGCCTCGGCGGCGGTCAGCAGCCCGTCGATCAGCGTGGTCGCCTCGGCGGTGAAGCCGGCTCGGGCCAGCCCGGTCGCGACGATCGCGGTGTCGTGCGTCCAGACCGAACCACAGTGGTACGACAGCGGCGCATACCCGCGGTCGAGGGCGGACATCGTGCGCAGCCCGTACGCGCCGGACATCGGCTCGCCGGACAGGGCCGTCGCCACCGCCCGTTCCTCGGCCGCGGTGAGCAGGCCGGTGCCGAGCAGGTGGCCGATGTTGCTGGTCAGCGCGTCGACCGGGCGCCCGTCCCGGTCCAGCGCCAGCGCCGGGTAGCCGCCGTCCACCCAGAACGCCGCCCGGAACCGCTCGGCCAGCGCGGCCGCATACTCCCGCCACCGGTCGCCGCCGGGCCGCCCGAACGCGTCCAGCAGCGCCGCGCCGTCCAGGGCCGCCCGGTGCGCGTAACCCTGCGCCTCGACCAGGGCGATCGGCGGCTCGGCGCCGCGCAGCGCGGCCGCGGAGTCCTTCCAGCCCTGGTTGGCCAGCCCGTGCCCGGTGGTGTCGTGATAGGTCAGGAAGCCGCCGGCCCAGCCGTCCAGCCAGCCGAGCGCGGCCGACAGGTGCGGCAGCAGGTCGGCGACCTCGGTGGCGGGCATTCCCCAGCGCCAGGCGTCGTGCAGCAGGCTGATCCACAGCGGCGTGGCATCCACGCTCCCGTAGTAGGCCGCGGGCAGCCGCAGGCCGCCCGCCAGCACGAACGCCTGCCGGCGCAGCTCGTGCAGGATCTTGCCGGGCGCCTCGCCGGAGGTCGGATCGGTGCGGGTGCCCTGCCGGCGGGCGAGCACCCGCAGCGTGCCGGCGGCGGGACCGGTGCCCAGCGGCAGCAGCATCCGGGCCGCCCAGATGCTGTCGCGGCCGAACAACGTCAGATACCACGGCACGCCCGCGCCGAGGTAGACGTCGTCGCCGTCGGCCAGCCGCAACGCGTGCAGGTCGTCGAGCGAGCGGGCGACCAGCCGGCCCAGGCGCCGGTCGCCCGAGGTGACTTCGGCGGGGCGCCAGTCGCGGGCCCGGGTGGGTGCGTGCACCACGGCGGCCGGGTCGTGCACCCGTACCGTGAAGGTCAGGGTCGTGGCCGCGCCCGGCGCGAGCGTGACCGCCCAGCGCAACCGCCCGCGGCCGTCGGTCTCCGCCCCGGCGGCGGTGGCCGTGACGGTGATGCCGTCCCGCGACCAGGTCAGCGGACCGTCCGCGGGCAGCGGCGGGCCCGCGCCGCCGGACTTGACCACGTCGATCGGGGCCAGGTCGACCGCCAGGTCCACGGTGACCGTGGTGCGGACCGTGGCCGCGGCGGCCGAGCCGAGCCGGATCGCCTCGTCGACCTGCCCGGGGGTGACCGTGCGGGTGCGCTCGATCCGGACGGCCGGGTCCGGGGCCGGGCCGCCGAGCCACCGGGCCAGCGAGTCGAAGCGGGTGGTGCCGGCCCCGGCGGCGGCGTGGCCGAGCGGCTCGGCTTCCCGGTCGTCGAGGCGCAGCAGGGCCGCGGAGAGCACCCGGCGGTCCGCGTGGAACACGCCCTGCACACCCTCGGCGCGGATCTGCCCGTCGGGGCCGGCCAGCGCGGTGGTCGGCGCCGCGACGGTCGCCACCAGCTCGTGCAGCAGCGGTTGCACGGCGACCCGGCTAACCCGCGGCGGGCGCTTGCGGGTCGATCGCCACGTGCAGGCGCAGCTGGGGGACCAGCATGTCGTCGACGTCCAGGGCGCGGCCGGCGCCGTCGGGCTCCCAGCCGGTCGAGACCAGGAACTTCCTCATCGCCTCGTCGGCGTCGTAGGCCCAGGCCACGGCGGCCTTGAAGGAGTCCTCGCGCCACAGGTCGACGGTGGCCGCGAGCAGCCGGCTGCCGTGCCCGCGCCGGCCCCAGCGCGGCTCGACCAGCAGGTCGGTGACCGCCGCCACGTCGTCGGGCAGCGGCGGCTCCTCGGGCGCCAGCGCCTGTTCGTCGGCCGGCCCGGCCGCGGCGAAGCCGACCACGTGCGACTCGGCCTCGCCCTGCTCGACCGCGATCAGCACCCGGTGCCGGGCCGAGGGCGGCGACTCGATGGCCTCGGCCCAGCCCCGGGCCAGGTAGGCCTCGTCGAGGTTGGCCAGCACGTGCGCCGGGAACAGCCGCCGGTACGCGGTCCGCCAGGTGGTGAGCTGGATGCGGGCGATCTCGCCGGCGTCGGTGGGGCGGGCGGGACGCACGAAGCCGAGAGCCATGCCCGGCAGCCTACAGACGCGTTGTCGTACCCCTCCGCTAGCGTGCGGAGCCGTGGCCGTACCCGAATCTCTCTCCGTCGCCCAGGCCCGGCGCATCACGCTGGCCGCGCAGGGTTTCACCGACCCGCGCCCCGGCGGCGCCACCGACCTGCGGCACCTGCGCCGCGTGCTGCGCCGCCTGCACCTGATCCAGATGGACTCGGTCAACGTGCTCCAGCGCGCCCACTACATGCCGCTCTACAGCCGGCTCGGGCCCTATCCGGCCGGCCTGCTGGAGCGGGCTGCCTACCGGGCGCCCCGGCTGCTGTTCGAGTTCTGGGGGCACGAGGCGTCGCTGATCAACGTCGAGCTCCAGCCGCTGTTCCGCTGGCGGATGGCCCGCGCCCAGGACTACGCCTGGGGCAACATGCGGCGGATCGTGGCCGAGCAGCCCGACCTGGTCGCCTGGGTGCTCGACGAGGTCCGCGACCGCGGCCCGCTCACGGTCGCCGAGATCGAGCACGACGCCCCGCGCACCAAGGACCACTGGGGCTGGAACTGGTCGGTGGTCAAGCAGGCCCTGGAGTGGCTGTTCTACAGCGGCCAGGTCACCGCCGCCGAGCGCACGACCTCCTTCGCCCGGCGCTACGACCTGCCCGAGCGGGTCCTGCCCCGGCAGGTGCTGGAGGCGCCCACGCCCGCGCCGCAGGATTCCTTCCGGGCGCTGGTCGAGCTCTCCGCCCGCACGCTGGGCGTGGCCGCCGAGCCGGAGCTGCGCGACTACTTCCGGCTGCCGGTCGCCGGCTTCAAGCAGGCCGTCGCCGAGCTGATCGAGGACAGGGTGCTGCTCCCGGTCACCGTGGCCGGCTGGAAGGGGCCGACCTACCTGCACCACCAGGCCCGGCTGCCGCGCCGGGTGCAGGCGGCCACGCTGGTCAGCCCGTTCGACCCGCTGATCTGGGAACGGGGCCGCACCGAGCGGCTCTTCGACCTCAACTACCGGATCGAGATCTACGTGCCGGCCGCCCAGCGGCTCTACGGCTACTACGTGCTGCCGTTCCTGCTCGGCGAGAGGTTCGCCGCCCGGCTCGACCTCAAGGCCGACCGCAAGGCCGGCGTGCTCCAGGTGCCGGCCGCCTGGCTCGAGCCCACCGCCGACCAGGAGGAGACCGCCGCCGCCCTGGTGCCGGAGCTGCACCGGCTGGCCGGCTGGCTGGGGTTGCACACCGTCGCGGCCCCGCAGCGCGGTGACCTGGCGGGCCCGCTCACGGCCGCGCTGAAGCTTGCCTCCGCGGGTGTACCGTGACGGCCATGAGCAGCACGACCGACTCCGTCGCGGTCCACCCGCAGCCGGAGGGGCCGGTCTACGGCCCGCCGTATTACGAGCCGCCGCAGCAGGACCGGGTCACCCGGTTCATCCAGCGCAGGTGGCGCGAGTCGCCGATCTGGGTGGCCCCCGCCGCGATGCTGGTCTGCATGGCCGGCGCGGTCGGCTACACGTTCGTCACCAGCCCCACCGAGGCGAACGCGGGCGCGTCCCCGACCTGCCTGCTCAAGTACACGACCGGCTTCATCTGCCCGGGCTGCGGCGGCACCCGCGCGGCCTGGTATCTGCTGCACGGCGACATCCCGGCGGCGGCCCGGCACCACGCGCTGTTCGTCTTCGCCGTCCCGTTCCTGCTCTATATGTACGCGGCCTGGGCCGGCCGCCGGCTGTTCGGCTGGCAGCTGCCGCAGTTCAATCCGAGCCCCGGGGTGATCGGTGGCTTCATCGCCGCCTGGGGTGTCTTCAGCCTGCTGCGCAACCTGCCGTGGGCGCCGTTCACCGCCTTCTACGTCTGAGCCGGAGGCCCGGGCCCACCGGCGACGAGGAATCCTCTCCGGCCGTCCGATAAGTTGTCGGTATGACGCACGACCTCCCGCGGCCCTTCGGCCGGCTCGTCTCGGCCATGGCGACCCCGTTCCTGGCGGACGGCTCGCTCGATGTCGCGGGCGCGGCCACGCTGGCCGGCTGGCTGGTGGACGAGCAGGGCCACGACGCCCTGGTGATCAGCGGCACCGGCGGCGAGTCGCCGACCACCACCGACGCGGAGAAGGAGACCCTGCTCCGCGCCGTCATCGAGGCGGTGGGCGACCGGGCCCGGATCGTCGCCGGCGTCGGCACCAACAACACCGCCCACACGGTCGAGCTGGCCCGCACGGCGGAGAAGGTCGGCGCGCACGGCCTGCTGGTCGTCACGCCGTATTACAACAAGCCCCCGCAGAGCGGCCTGATCAGGCACTTCACCGCGGTCGCCGACAGCGTCGGACTGCCGATGATGCTCTACGACATCCCGCACCGGGCCGGTGTGCCGATCGCCACCGAGACGCTGGTGCGGCTCGCCGAGCACCCCAACATCGTCGCCGTCAAGGACGCCAAGGGCGACCTCGCCGGCAGCGCCGACGTGCTGCGCCGCACCGACCTCGCCTACTACTCGGGCGAGGACGCCGCCATCCTCCCGCTGCTGTCGATCGGCGCGGTCGGCGTGGTCGGCACCTCCACCCACTTCATCGGCCCACCGACCAAGGCCATGATCGAGGCGTACGAGCGCGGCGACGTCGCCGGGGCGCTCGCCCTGCACCAGCGGCTGCTGCCGCTGTTCACCGGCATCTTCCGGACCCAGGGCACCATCCTCGTGAAGGCCGGCCTGCGCGCCCTCGGGCTGCCCGCCGGGCCCGTGCGCTCGCCGCTGGTCGACGCCACCGAGGCCGAAACGAACCAACTGCTAGAGGACGCCGCCGCGGCGGGACTGCACCTCGGCACCAATTAGAGAGGCCTCGCATTTGAGCCAGGCACACGTCGATCTGGAACCACCACCCCCGCTGCCGGAGGGCGCCCTGCGCGTCATCCCGCTCGGCGGTCTCGGTGCCATCGGCCGCAACATGACTGTCTACGAGTTCGACGGCAAGATCCTCGTCGTCGACTGCGGCGTCCTCTTCCCGGACGTCGAGCAACCCGGCGTCGACCTGATCCTGCCCGACTTCGACCCGATCCGGGACCGGCTGGAGGACGTCCAGGCGATCGTGCTGACCCACGGGCACGAGGACCACATCGGCGCGGTGCCGTACCTGCTCGCGCTCAAGCCCGACATCCCGCTGGTCGGCTCCGAGTTCACCCTGGCGCTGGTCGAGGCGAAGCTGGCCGAGCGCCGGCTGGACCCGTACACGCTGACCGTCAAGGAGGGGCAGACCGAGCGGCTGGGGCCGTTCGAGTGCGAGTTCTTCGCGGTCAACCACTCGATCCCGGACGCGCTGGCGGTGGCCGTGCGGACCCCCGCCGGCCTGGTGCTGCACACCGGCGACTTCAAGATGGACCAGGTGCCGCTGGACGGGCGGATCACCGACCTGGCCGGCTTCGCCCGGCTCGGCGCCGAGGGCGTCGATCTGCTGCTCTCGGACTCCACCAACGCGGAGGTGCCCGGCTTCGTCACCCCGGAACGCGACATCGGCCCGGTGCTCGGCGCGCTCTTCGGCAAGGCCCGCGGCCGGATCATCGTGGCCAGCTTCGCCTCCCACGTGCACCGGGTCCAGCAGGTGATGGACGCCGCGTACGAGTACGACCGCAAGGTCGCCCTGATCGGCCGGTCGATGGTCCGCAACATGGGCATCGCCCGCGACCTGGGCCTGCTGCGCATCCCGGACGGGCTGCTGGTCAGCCTGGACGAGGCCGCGCAGATGCCGCACGACGAGATCGTCTTCATGTCCACCGGTTCCCAGGGCGAGCCGATGAGCGCGCTGGGCCGGATGTCCACCGGCGACCACCGGCACATCACCATCAAGGCCGGCGACACCGTGGTGCTGGCCAGCTCGCTGGTGCCCGGCAACGAGACCTCGGTGTACCGGGTGATCAACCAGCTGGCCCGGGCCGGCGCCACGGTGGTGCACAAGGACACCGCCAAGGTGCACGTCTCCGGGCACGCCCCGGCCGGCGAGCTGCTCTTCCTGCTCAACGTCGTGCGTCCGAGCAACCTGATGCCGGTGCACGGCGAGTGGCGGCACCTGCGCGCGCACGCCCAGCTCGGCATCGAGTCCGGGGTGGCGCCGGACCGGGTGGTGCTCTGCGAGGACGGTGACGTCGTCGACCTGGTGGAGGGGCACGCCCGGCACGTGGGCCGGGTCAAGAACCGCTACGTGTACGTCGACGGCCTGGCCGTGGGCGACGTCAGCGAGTCGCTGCTGACCGAGCGGCGGATCCTCGGCGACGGCGGCTTCATCTCGGCCACCGTGGTGATCGACTCGGTGACCGGCAAGGTGGTCGGCGAGCCCAGCATCTCGGCGAAGGGCTTCTCCGAGGACCCGCAGGCGTTCAACCCGGTCATCCCGCTGCTGACCGCCGCCCTGCACCGCTCGGCGGAGGACGGCATCACCGACACCCACCAGCTCCAGCAGGTGGTCCGGCGCACCGTCGGACGCTGGGTGAACGACGCCTACCGCCGCCGGCCGATGATCGTGCCCACCGTGGTGGAGGTGTGATCCACAGGTATTAGTTTCCGTGAATACCGGATTTTTTGATCCGGTCGCGACCCCCTTGCGTATCTGAGGGCACGGTGCCGCCCCCACGGCACTCGATGCGAGGGGAGTTACGGATGCAGCGGAGAACGGTCGTCGCGCTTGCGGCGACGGTGACGGCAGCGGGAGCGGCGGTGGCGTTCACGCTGCCGTCCATGGCGGGCACGAACGCCGCCCGCGGCCCTGCGTCGCAGTCGACCGGCGGAGTGGCCCCTCAGCTGCTCGCCGCGATGCAACGGGACCTCGGCGTCAGCGCCGACCAGGCCGCGGCCCGGGTCAAGCGGGCCGCGTGGGCCAGCGGGGTGGCGGCGCAGCTGCGCAGCGCCTCGGGTGACGCGTACGCGGGCTCCTGGCTCGGCAAGGACGGCACGACGCTGAACATCGCGATCACCGACGCCGGCCTGGCCGACCGGGTGCGCGCGGCCGGCGCCACCCCGAAGCTGGTCGAGCGCAGCGTGGCCGAGCTGGACAGCGCGAAGCGGGCGCTGGACGCCGAGGCCACCCGGGCCGACCGGGACCTGCCCGGCTGGTACGTCGACGTCGCGGCCAACCAGGTCGTGGTGCAGGCCCTGCCCGGTGACACCGAGCACGCCGCGGAGCTCGCCGAGGACGCGGGCATCCCCGACGAGGCGGTCCGGGTGGTGGTCACCAAGTCCGCGCCGAAGCCGCTGGCGGATGTCATCGGCGCCGAGCCGTACTTCGTCAACATCGGCGGCGGCCAGGCCCGTTGCTCGATCGGCTTCGCGGTCGAGGGCGGGTTCGTCACCGCCGGGCACTGCGGCACGGTCGGCACCCCGACCACCGACCGGGAGAACCTGGACCAGGGTGAGGTCGTGGCGTCGGTCTTCCCCGGCACCGCCGACATGGGCGTGGTGCAGACCAACGCCGACGTGACGCTGCAGCCGTTCGTCAACGACTTCGACGGCAACGCGCTGCCGGTCGGCGGCAGCACGGAGGCGCCGGTCGGTGCCGCGGTCTGCCGCTCCGGGTCCACCACCGGGACCTTCTGCGGCACCATCCTGGCGAAGAACCAGACGGTCAACTACCCGGAGGGCGCGGTCACCGGCCTGACCCGGACGGACGTCTGCGCCGAGGGCGGTGACTCCGGCGGCCCGTGGCTCTCCGGTGACCAGGCCCAGGGCGTCACCTCCGGCGGTTCCGGCGACTGCACCGTGGGCGGCGAGACGTTCTTCCAGCCGATCACCGAGATCCTCGAGGTCAACAACCTCACCCTGCTGACCACCGGCGGTGCCGGCGGCGGGGCGGACGCGGGCACCCCGCCGGCCGAGGCGACCACCGCGCCGCCGGCCGAGGCGACCGAGGCGCCGGAGCAGAACCGGCAGGGCGGCGGTCACCACCGCCGCGGTCACCGCAACTGACGGTCCGCCCGTAGAGACGTGCTGCCCGCACAGGTCATCCTCCGTCCTGTGCGGGCAGCGCTGCGTCGCCTACCGTGAGCCCGTGGGCTACCGCATCCTGATCGCCGCCGCCGTCGGCGCGCACTTCGCGTTCCTGGCCTTCGGCATCTTCGGCGGCTTCCTGGCCTGGCGCTGGCCCCGGCTGATCCTGCTGCAGGTCGTCGCCGCCGGCTGGCTGCTGGTGATCGTCGTCGCCAAGCTGTACTGCCCGCTGACCTGGCTGGAGGACCGCGGCCGGGAGGGACTCGGACTGCCCCCGCTGCCTGGCGGCTTCCTCGACAACCACGTCGCGGGTGTCTTCTACCCGTACGGCTACGAGTGGGCGGCCCAGCTCACCGTCGCCGGCATCGTCCTCAGCTCGTGGATCGGCCTCGCGGTCCGCGCCAACCGCCGCTCACAGCTCCGCGACCGCGTCGGCTAGCTCGCAGCCGGTCGCGATGCCGCAGATCATCACCTGGTCGAGCTGCCGCGGCGTGACGCCCTGCTCCCAGTCGCCGGAGACCTCGCCGACCACCCGCACCACGCCGTCGTCGGCGGTGTGCACGTACGCCTTGGGCCAGAGCCGGTCGTGGTTCCAGGCGTTGCAGAAGGCGTACAGGCGGGGCACGTCGTCGGTGCTGAAGACCGTCCGGGTGAGCGTGCGGACCTGCAGCACCTCTTCCTCCTTGCCGAGCCGGAAGAAGTAGATCAGGCAACCCTGCCAGTTACCGCCGATGTCGCCGTCGTCGTCGACGAAGTACGCGAACTCGCGGGCCTTGAGCGCCTCGATGACCATGTCGTGGCTGAGCGGTTGCGGCAGATCGGACATGGACTTGATCCTAAACGGGGAAAAAGCGAAACCTGGTCACGGTGCGGCGCGCGAGCCGGGTGGGGTGATCGGCGATACGGTGGGGACATGGCGGGCCGTCCTCCTCCGGCGAGCCGGGGCCGCGCCGCGTCCAGCACGCGCGGCGCCGCGACGACGCGTGCCCGGCAACCGGCCGCCCGGCAACCGGGGCGCAAGCCCGCCGCCAGGAAGGCCACCCGTCCGGCCGCCCGCACCCGGGCCAGGAGCGCCTCCCGCGCCCGGCCCAGCGTCGGCTCGGCGCTCGCCACCGGGATCGGCCGCGGCGTCAGCGCCCTCTGGATGGGCCTCGCGCACAGCGTCGGCTGGGCCGCCCGCGGCGTCGGCCGGCAGGCGGCGACCGCCAAGGAGATCGATCCCGAGCACCGCCGCGACGGCGCCGGGCTGCTCATGCTGGGCCTGGCCATCCTGGTCGGGGTGGCGGTGTGGGCCGGTTCCGCCGGCCCGGTCGGCGCCTGGGTCGCCGACGCCGTCCGGCTCTTCTTCGGCGGGCTGGCCGTGCTGCTGCCCCTGCTGCTGCTCTTCGGCGCCGTCCGCTTCATGCGCAAGCCCGCCGACCCGGAGCACCGCGGCCGGTCGGTGGTCGGCTGGGGCGCGCTGATCGTCGCCACGGCGAGCCTGCTGCACGTGTCCCAGCGCCCGGCCGACGACGTCGAGATGACCGGTTCCGGCGGGCTCCTCGGCTACGGAGTGGGCGCGCTGCTGGAGAACGCGGTGACGGCCTGGGTGGCCGTACCGTTGCTGGTGTTGTTGTTGATCTTCGGTCTGCTGGTCATCACCGCGACGCCGATCAACAAGATCCCTGAGCGGCTGATGCTGCTCGCCGACGTGCTGCTCGGCCGCTCGTCCGCGCGGGCGCCGCTGCCCGACGCCGCCCTGCCCGAGCTGGACGAGCCCGCCGGCGCCGAGCCGAAGCGGCGCTCGCCGGCCCGCCGCCGGCAGGGTTCGCTGGCCGACATCGGCCTGGCCCCGGACCCCGACGACGACCCGATCCTCATCGTCGACGACGACCCGATCGTGCACGACACGGTGCTGGTGCCCCGGGGCAAGAAGGTGCCCGGCAGCCGCAAGCCGCCGGAGCCGCCGGAGCACTCGCCGCTGCCCACCCGGGCCGAGCAGCTCGACATCTCCGCGGTCGAGGGCGACTACCGGCTGCCGCCGCCGAACCTGCTCGGCAAGGGCGCGGTGCCCAAGTCGCGGAGCAAGGCCAACGACGAGATCATGACGGCCCTCACCGGCGTCTTCGACCAGTTCAACCTGGACGCCCAGGTCACCGGCTTCACCCGGGGCCCGACGGTGACCCGCTACGAGGTCGAGGTCGGCCCGGGCGTCAAGGTCGAGCGGATCACCCAGCTGTCCCGCAACATCGCGTACGCGGTCAAGTCGCCGGACGTGCGCATCCTGAGCCCGATCCCGGGCAAGAGCGCGGTCGGCGTGGAGATCCCGAACACCGACCCGGAGAACGTGTCGCTGGGTGACGTGCTGCGCTCGCACGCGGCCACCGCCGACCATCACCCGATGCTGGTGGGCCTGGGCAAGGACATCGAGGGCCGCTTCGTCGTCGCCAACCTCGCGAAGATGCCGCACATTTTGGTGGCGGGGGCCACCGGCGCCGGCAAGAGCTCCTGCCTGAATACGCTGCTGGTGTCGATCCTGACCCGGGCCACCCCGGACGAGGTGCGGCTGCTGCTGGTCGACCCGAAGCGGGTCGAGATGACCGCGTACGAGGGCATCCCGCACCTGGTCACGCCGATCGTCACGAACGCCAAGAAGGCCGCCGACGCGCTCGAGTGGGTCGTCCGCGAGATGGACATGCGGTACGACGACCTGGCCGCCAACGGGGTACGCCACATCGACGACTTCAACCGCAAGGTGCGCAGCGGCGAGATCACCGCGCCGCCCGGGGTGGACCGGGTGATGAAGCCGTACCCGTACCTGCTGGTGATCGTCGACGAGCTGGCCGATCTGATGATGGTCGCCCCGCGCGACGTCGAGGACTCGGTCGTGCGGATCACCCAGCTGGCCCGCGCCGCCGGCATCCACCTGGTGCTGGCGACCCAGCGGCCGAGCGTCGACGTGGTCACCGGCCTGATCAAGGCCAACGTCCCGTCCCGGCTGGCCTTCGCCACCAGCTCGCTGGCCGACTCGCGGGTCATCCTGGACCAGCCCGGCGCGGAGAAGCTGCTGGGCCGCGGCGACGGGCTGTTCCTGCCGATGGGCGCCAGCAAGCCGGCCCGGTTCCAGGGCGCCTGGGTGGACGAGTCGGAGATCGCCGCCGTCGTCAAGTTCTGCAAGGACCAGCGCGAGCCGGAGTTCCGGCAGGACCTGACGACCCCGCCGGAGAACAAGAAGAAGCAGATCGACGAGGAGGTCGGCGACGACCTCGAGGTGCTGATCCAGGCGATCGAGCTGGTGGTCACCTCGCAGTTCGGCTCGACCTCGATGCTGCAGCGCAAGCTACGGGTGGGGTTCGCCAAGGCCGGCCGGCTGATGGACCTGATGGAGACCCGGGGCATCGTCGGGCCGTCGGAGGGTTCCAAGGCCCGTGAGGTGCTGATCAAGCCGGACGAGCTCGAGGAGACCCTGGCGACGCTCCGGGTGGACTGAGGTGACCAGCACGTAGGTGCAGATCACCAGCGCCGCCAGCATCAGCGTGGCCAGCAGCGGCAGATTCTCCTTGCCCCGGCCGAACAGGAACGGCTGGTACGCCAGGAACGACGCCGCCTGCACCAGCAGCGGCACGGGCCACAGCCGTGGCCGGTAGAACGCCAGCACCAGGGACATGACGTCGGCCAGGTAGAAGTACCGCTCGTGCATCCCCGGCAGGAAGTACGGCGTGAGGATCACGAACACCGTTGCCGCCGTGACGAGCTGATCCCGCTCCAGCCGGGCGCGGCGGGCCACCAGCACGTAGCAGATGCCCAGGATCAGGGCGGCGGTCAGGACGTACCCGATGCTCCGCAGGGTCTCGATCCGGGTGGACACCGGCAGGAGGGCGAAGACCGACGGCGCGTTGGAGGTCAGCCCCGGGGCGTGCACCGCCTGGCGCCCGGGGTCGTAGAGGGTGAGCAGCTCGATCGGGTCCCGGCCGAGCAGGATGGCCGGCAGGTCCAGCGCGAGGTAGCCGGCCGGGACGGCCAGCAGCGACTTCCAGGGCAGCCGGCCCAGCAGCACGAGCAGCCCCAGCAGCGGGAAGATGAAGATGCCCTGCGGCTTGACCGCGAGCGCGACTGTGCACATCAACACGGCCCACCACGGCTTGTCCCGCAGCAGGTAGTAGACCCCGCCCAGGGCGAAGGCCGCCCACATGGCGTCGTTCTGGCCGTAGAACGAGGCGTTGATCGCCACGGTCGGCAGGAAAACCATGATCAGCGCGGCGATGGCGGGAATCCGCCAACCCGGGCGGCGCAACTGCACGATCCGGTACGTGAAGTACGCCAGCACCACGTCGAACCCGACGAAGACCAGCTTGATCTTGATCAGGGTGGCGCCGGGCAGGTACAGCGTGAGCGCCAGCAGGTAGAGGAACGGCGCGTTGTAGTTGCCGATCTCCTGGTCGAGCCCGCGCCAGCCGCCCGCCGCGCGCAGCTGATCCGACCACGCGTAGAAGATCCGCATGTCCTCCGTCACCTCGTGCCGGCCGGCGAACCGGACCAGCACGGCGAGCAGGGCCAGCGCCGCGAGGAGCAGGATCTCTTTCGCGTGCGCCCGGAGTGCGGGAAGGGTCGCCATGAGGACGGGACCGTAGCGATCCGAACGGGCGGGAGCGTGAACGTGACCCGTCCGCCGGGTTACCGACCGTGCGGGCGAGGGCAGCACCGCGTGCGCCCGGTAACCTTTGCGGAGTGTCGGTAACCCCTGCCCCCCGCCGTGTAGCCCTGCTCACCCTGGGCTGTGCCCGTAACGAGGTCGACTCCGAGGAGCTCGCCGCCCGTCTCGACGCCGGTGGCTGGCAGGTCAGCACGGACGCCGAGGGTGCCGACGTGGTCCTCGTCAACACCTGTGGCTTCGTCGAGAAGGCCAAGCAGGACTCCATCGAGACCCTGCTGGCCGCGGCGGACACCGGCGCGAAGGTGGTGGCGGCCGGCTGCATGGCCGAGCGGTACGGCAAGGAGCTCGCCCAGAGCCTGCCCGAGGCGCAGGCCGTGCTCGGCTTCGACGACTACACCGACATCTCCGCCCGGCTCGACGGCGTGCTCGCCGGCGAGCGGTTCGACGCGCACACCCCACGCGACCGCCGCGAGCTGCTGCCGCTGACCCCGGTCGCCCGGCAGGCCGCCAAGGTGGTCGTCCCCGGGCACGCCACCGTCGACGAGCACACCCCCGCGCACCTGCGGCAGGTGCTGCGCCGCCGCCTCGACAACGGCCCGGTGGCGAGCCTCAAGCTGGCCAGCGGCTGCGACCGGCGCTGCACTTTCTGCGCGATCCCCACCTTCCGGGGCGCGTTCGTCTCCCGTGACCCGCAGGAGCTGCTGGCCGAGGCCGAGTGGCTGGCCGGCACCGGCGTCCGCGAGCTGGTCCTGGTCAGCGAGAACAGCACCTCCTACGGCAAGGACCTGGGCGACCCCCGGGCGCTGGAGAAGCTGCTGCCGCAGCTCGCCGCGGTCGCCGGCATCGTCCGGGTCCGGGCCAGCTACCTGCAGCCCGCGGAGACCCGGCCGGGCCTGGTCGAGACCATCGCCACCACGCCCGGCGTCGCGGCCTACTACGACCTGTCGTTCCAGCACTCCAGCGAGCCGGTGCTGCGCCGGATGCGCCGGTTCGGCTCCACCGACCGCTTCCTGGACCTGCTGGCCTCGGCCCGCGCGCTGGCCCCCGAGGCGGGCGCGCGCAGCAACTTCATCGTCGGCTTCCCCGGCGAGACCAAGCAGGACGTCGACGAGCTGGTCCGGTTCCTGACCGAGGCCCGGCTCGACGCCATCGGCGTCTTCGACTACAGCGACGAGGACGGCACCGAGGCGGCCGAGCTGCCCGGCAAGATCCGCGAGGACACCATCAAGCGCCGGTACGGCCGGATCAGCGCCCTCGCCGACGAGCTGTGCGCCCAGCGCGCCGAGGACCGGCTGGGCTCGATCGTCGAGGTGCTGGTCGACACCGTCGCCGACGGCGAGATCGAGGGCCGCGCGGCGCACCAGGCGCCCGAGGTGGACGGCTCGACCATGCTGGTCGCCGGCGCCGAGGGCGCCGACGTGGCCGCGCTGCGCCCCGGCGACTTCGTCCGGGCCCGGGTCACCGGCACCGAGGGCGTCGACCTGGTCGCCGTGCCGATCGCCATGATCTCCGCGGCAGCGGTCGCGGCAGCGTCGTGACCGACGAGCGGGTGCCGGTGGCCGCGACGCGGCCGGTTTCGCTGTACAACCCGGCCAACCTGCTGACGGCCGCCCGCATCGTGCTCGTCCCCGTGTTCGTGGCCTTCGTGGTCGTCTCCGACATGGCCGACTCCGGCTGGCGGATCCTGGCCTGCCTGACCTTCATCGTGGCGTCCGCCACCGACTTCGCGGACGGCTGGATCGCCCGCCGCTACCAGCTGGTGACCTCGTTCGGCAAGGTCGCCGACCCGATCGCGGACAAGGCGCTGACCGGCAGCGCGCTGGTGCTGCTGTCGGCGTACGACCGGCTGTCGTGGTGGGTGACCGGGCTGATCCTGCTCCGGGAGTGGGGCGTGACGGCGCTGCGGTTCTGGGTGATCCGGTACGGCGTCATCCCGGCCAGCCGCGGCGGCAAGCTCAAGACGGCCCTGCAGATCGCCGCGATCGCCTTCTTCCTGTGGCCGGTCCCGGAGCCGTTCGACCTGGTCGGCACGTCCCTGATGGTGGCGGCCCTGATCGTGACCGTGGTGACCGGCGTCGACTACGTGTTCCAGGCGCTGCGGTTGCGCCGGCGCGCGCAGCAGGCCTGACCGTGCCGGCCGTGGCCGCGGTGGTGCGCGCGCTGGTCGAGCGGCACCAGACCCTGGCGGTCGCGGAGTCGCTGACCGGGGGACTGCTGGCCGCCACCCTCGTGGAGATCCCCGGGGTCAGCGCGGTGTTCCGGGGCGGCCTGGTGGTCTACGCCACCGACCTCAAGCACACCCTGGCCGGCGTGCCCCGGCAGCTGCTGGACGAGCGCGGGCCGGTCGATCCGGAGGTCGCGCTGGCGCTGGCCGCCGGCGTGCGGGAGCGCTGCGGCAGCGACTGGGGACTGGCCACCACCGGCGTCGCCGGCCCGGATCCGCAGGACGGCAAGCCGGTCGGCACGGTCTTCGTCGCGGTCGCCGGGCCGGGCGGGTCGGCCGTCCGCGAGCTCAGCCTGGCCGGCTCCCGGGCCGAGATCCGCTCGGCGAGTGTGATGTCCGCCCTGTCGCTGCTCGCCGCCCAGCTGCCCGGGCCGCCGCCGGGAATCGCGGGCTGACCAGCTGCGTTGCCCCGTACGGGTGAGTGGCCGGCGGGTGCCCGGCGCCCGTATCGGCAGCCCCGCGGGCAGCCGAGCGTTCCCGCCCGTCCCGCATTTCGGCGGGGCGGGATGTCGGTCCAGCCCGCAGCGGGTACGGTTGCGGGAAGCCTCCGGCGGTTGCCGGCGGCCCCGCCGCAGGAGGAGGTGCCATGGTCCTGCTACGCCGGGTTATCGGTGACGCACTTCGGGCGCGCCGGCAGGGTCAGCATCGCACGCTGCGTGAGGTGTCGACCGCCGCCAACGTCAGCCTGGGGTATCTCTCCGAGATCGAACGTGGCCAGAAGGAAGCGTCCAGCGAGCTGCTCTCCGCGATCTGCGAGGCACTGGGCGCGCGCTTGTCCGAGGTCCTGGGTGAGGTCAGCGGCACGCTTGCGCTCGCCGAGGGGATGGACGTGCTCGCTCCGCTCGAACCCCCGATCAAGGCTCCCCCGCTCAAGACCAGCCCGATCAAGTCCGCTCCGGGCAAGGCCGGCGAGGCTCCGGCCGTGCGCCAGGTGACCTCCGACGGGACGGTCTCCGTCTCCGTCCGGCAGGATTCGCCGCTCAAGGCGACCCTGCACGCGACCCGCAAGCGCGGCCGCGACATCGTCTACGCTGCCTGATTCTTCGCACCGCCCACTACGCGTTCCGGCGTCGCCGGAACGCGTATCGGCGCGTAGCCTCGATGTCGGGGGAACCCTCGCTAGACCCTGAGATCCCCCCGAGGTCACGTGACGCCGGTGGCGTGGGGCTGACACGATGGACTCCGCGCCATCGTGAAGACCCCTCGGTCCCGCGTCGGTGGCGCGTCCGACTGAGCGACATTGAGGGGATACCGCGGATATGGCGAACCCGTTCGTCAAGGGCTGGCGTTACATGATGGCGCTCTTCGGCGCGAAGATCGACGAGTACGCCGACCCCAAGGTGCAGATCCAGCAGGCCATCGAGGATGCCCAGCGTCAGCATCAGGCGCTCGTGCAACAGGCGGCGGCGGTGATCGGCAACCAGCGGCAGCTCGAGATGAAGCTGTCCCGGCAGATGTCCGAGGTCGAGAAGCTGCAGGGCATGGCACGCCAGGCCCTGGTGCTGGCCGACCGGGCCCGGGCCGGCGGTGACGAGTCCGAGGCGCAGAAGTACGAGTCGACCGCGCAGACCCTCGCCACCCAGCTGGTCTCCGGCGAGCAGTCGATGGAAGACCTCAAGACGCTGCACGACCAGGCGCTGTCGGCGGCCGGGCAGGCCCGCAAGGCGGTGGAGAACAACGCGATGGTGCTCCAGCAGCGCATCGCCGAGCGCTCCCGCCTGCTGAGCCAGCTCGAGCAGGCCAAGATGCAGGAGACGGTCGCCAAGTCGCTGGAGTCGATGTCGTCGCTCTCCGCGCCCGGCAACACCCCGTCCCTGGACGAGGTCCGCGACAAGATCGAGCAGCGGTACGCGAACGCGATGGGCCGCGCCGAGCTGGCGTCGAACTCCGTCGAGGGCCGGATGCTCGAGGTGCAGAAGTCGAGCCTCGACATGGCCGGCACGTCCCGGCTGGAGCAGATCCGGGCCAGCATGGCCGGCGAGCAGCTCGGTGGCGCCGCGGCCAAGCCGGCCGTGGAGGCGGGCAGCACCGCCGCCGCCCCGGCGACCGACCCGGCCAGTGTGGCGCGGCTCGACGAGATCAGGGCCAGCATGAACGCCAAGCGCGGGGACACCTCGGCCGCGGGCTGAGCACCCCGCTCCCGGGGAGGAGTGAACGGTGGACGAGCGGACCAGGTACTTCCGGCGGCTCAGGAAGCTGCGCGGCTCGGCGCGGCGCTGGAGCGTCGTCGGTGGTGGGCTGACCGCGGCCGCCGCCGTGCTCACCCCGTACGCGGGCATCGGACTCGCCGACGCGGCCTGGGCCGCGTCGGCGGGCGCCTCGGCGGCCCTGGCCTGGTGGCGCTGGAGCGACCACCGGGCGCTGGCCGCGATCCCGGCCCCGCCCGCCCCGCCGCCGGCCGTCCCCGGCCAGCGGCTGGTGGCCGCGGTCGAGCGGTTCCCGGCGGGCCGCCAGGTCCTCCAGGAGGTGCGCCGGCAGAAGGACCGCTACGCGCTGCGGGGCTCCGCCGTCGCCCAGGCCTGGGACAGGCTGGACCGGGCCGCCAGCACCCTCACCGGGCTGGCCGGCCGGCTCACCGGTCCCGGCGAGGCCGCGATGCTGGAGGCCGCGGTGGCCGAGCAGTGGCTGCGTGACCTCGGGCAGCGGGTGGCGAGCGTCGAGCGGGCCATCCCGCTCAGCCCGCCCGACCAGCGCCCCGGGATCGAGCACGCGCACGACAGCCTGGCGAAGCAGTTCACCGAGGGCGTGACGGCGTACGAGCGGCTGGTCGCGGCCGCGGCGAGTTACGTCGCCGAGGAGGGCCAACCGGCCTCGCCCCAGCACCCGGCGCTCGGCGGCCTGGTCGAGGCGACCGACCGCCTGCGCGGCATCGCCGAGGGCCTCTCCGAGCTGCGCCGCCCCGCGACCCCTGCTGCCTAGGACGGTGTGTCCGCGGGCCTGGGCTGGCAGCGCGGGCACCAGTAGGTGATCCGCTCCTCCCGGTCCTCCTTCTGGATGGCCGAGCCGCAGCGCCGGCACGGCTGGGCCCGCCGCCCGTAGACGTAGCTGGTCTGCCCCCGGCGCAGCGAGCCGGTGGTGGTCTGGGTCCAGCGACCCCGGTTCGACGCCACCAGCTTCTGCGCCAGGATCACCGTGCCCGCCAGGTCCGCCACCGCGGCCACCGGCGTCCACGGCCACAGCCCCCGCAGGAACAGCGTCTCCGCCTTGTAGAGGTTGCCCACCCCGGCCAGGTTGCGCTGGTCCAGCAGCGCCTCGCCGATCGGCACCTCCGGCCGGGCCGCGATCCGGCGGACCGCCTCCCGCGGGTCCCAGTCGGCGCCGAGCAGGTCCGGGCCCAGGTGGTCGAGGAGCTGGCCCTCCTCCGCGGTGGGCAGCAGCGCCACCTCGTGCAGGTGGTAGCCGACCGCCACCGACCGCTTGGTGCGCAGCACCACCCGGATCAGGTGGGCCGGCCGCCCGGCCCAGCGTTCACCCGGCGCGTACGCCCGCCAGGCGCCGTCCATCCGCAGGTGCGAGTGCAGGGTCATGGCCCGGTCGTCGTGGGTCAGGCGGAGCAGCAGGTGCTTGCCACGGCTCGCCGACTCAGCCACCGCCCAGCCGGTCAGGTCCGTCGTCGCCAGCTGCGGCACCCGGAAGTCCGAGCCGGTGAGCACGTCGCCCTGCAGTGCGCGTTCCAGGACGCGGGCGGTGTTCCAGACGGTGTCACCTTCGGGCATGCTGCTGATCCTGCCCCGCGGGGAGCAAGGCAACCATCGCCGGCTCGTCGAGCGTGGCGCCGTCGGCCTCCGCGGCGGCCCGGGTCACCGGATCGAGGGCCGCCGCCAGCGCTTGGTCCAGGGCTGCGGTGGTGACCGGGTCGGTGGCATCGGGCCGCAGACCACGGCGGGCACCGTGCCGGCGTACCGCGGCCAGCAGCGCCGCACCCCGCACCGGATCACCGGCGAGCGTGACCGCGTACGCGCCGGTGTGCAGGCAGGACAGCACGTTGCCGACGTCGTCCTCCTCGCGGAACCGGGTCAGCGCGGCGCTGACCGCTCGCAGCGCCGCGGCCGGATCGGAGTCGACCGGCGCCAGCCAGGCCCGGGCCAGCAGCAGCTCACTCATCGCGGCGATCCAGTTCTGGCCCAGGTCACCGGCGTGCGCGGTGGCGGTCCGGAGCACCCGGCGGCCCTCCTGGAGGTCACCGAGCCCGGTGAGCGCCGCGCCCAGTGCCATCTCGCCGGCCGGGGCGGCCCACCGCTCGCCGATCCGCAGGCTCACCGCGATGGACTCCCGGGCCAGCACCGCTGCGGCGGCGTGGTCGCCGCGCATCGTCCGGAGCAGGGCCTCGTAGTAGAGGATCTGGCTGAGCAGCCGCCGGCCGTCCTGGCTCTCCGGCTCGGTGAGCAGGGCTTTCGCCTGCCGGAGACACTCGGCGGCGCCGTGCACGTCCCCGGCGATGAACCGCAGGGTGCCGCAGGTGGCCAGCGCGAGCGCCCGGTCGGTCGCGGGTGCGCCGGGGGCCGCGGCCAGGGCGGCGGTCAGCAGTCGCAGCCCCTCGTCGACGTACCCGCCGCGATACCAGAACCATTCCAGCAGGCCCGCGGTGCGCAGCGCGGCAACCGGGTCTGCGGCCAGGTCGTGGGCGAGGGCGGCGCGCAGGTTCGGCACCTCCCGGTTGAGCACCCGGATGGCGTGCGCGGACCGTTCCCCGCGCAGCTCGGGCGCCGTCCGCTCGACCAGCGCACGGACCCAGGCGGCATGCCCGGCCCGGCTCTCGCCCGGCTCGGGATCGTGCTCCCGGCAGTACGCCCGGATGATCCCCAGCAGCCGGTAGCGGGTCGGCACGACGGTGGTGTCGGCGGCCACCACCGACCGGGTGACCAGCGACGACAACGCCTCCAGGCCGGAGCCGACCGCGGCCGCGGCCGCCATGGTGAACCCACCCTCGAACGGCCACAGCCGCAGCAGCAGCGCCCGGTCGCCGGCCGGCAACAGGTCGACACTCCACGCCACGGCCGCCTCCAGCGTGGCGTGCGGGGCCAGCGCCCCGCGCGGCACCCGGCCCAGCGCGGTGACCAGCCGGCGCGGCAGCGGGCCGCCCAGATCGACCCGCCCGCGGCCGGTGGCCACCTCGGTCGGTCCGAGAACCCGGCAGGTCAGCACGGGTGGATTTTACAAACGCAGGCCGGTTGCAGGCAGTCTGCAAGCCGACCCGGGCACCCTCGGGACTCGGCCCGAGGACGAGCTGCTCTGGCCGCTGCTGCTCGACCGGGTCGGGCTCCGCGCCGACCTGGTGCACCGGATGGAGGCCCAGCACGAGCGGCTGGCCGGCCTGCTCACCCGGATCGACGACCTGACCGCCCGCTGGCGGGCCCGGGCCGCCGCCGACGTCCGCGACGACCTGGCCGACGTGCTGGCCACGGCCTCGGGGGCGCTCGACGAACACCTCGCCGACGAGGAACGCGAGCTGCTCCCGCTGGTCTCCGAGTTCATCACCCCGGCCGAATGGAACGCGCTCAACGCCCGGGGCCGCGAGGCGATCCCGAAGAACAAGCTCGCCCTGGTCTTCGTCGGCGCGATCCTGGAGGAGGCGAGCCCCCGCGAGACGACGATGTTCCTGGCCCAGCTGCCGGCCCCGGCCCGGCTGCTGTGGCGGATGCTCGGCCCGCGCACGTACGCAAGATCACGGGACAGCATCCGCCGCGGATGACATCGAGCATGGTGATGGTGGGCACCCTGCCGGAGTGGCCACAGTGGACAGGACTGCCGTTCGACAGGTCGGCGGCGGTGGTGGTGCCGCAGGCGTTTCCGCAGCGGCCGGGGTCGCCGCGGGTCAGCGTTCGGCGACGCGGACGACGTCGCCGGTGCGGACCGAGAGCAGGACCACCGCGCGGCCGCCGTTCACCGCGATGGCCACCCGGCCCGCCGAGTCCTCGAAGACGATCATTTCGCCCTGGCCGGCTTCCGCGAACGTCTGGGCGCGCCGGGCCTTGACCCCGCCGACCACCAGTTCCGGGCTCAGCCCCGAGAGCGTGCTGCCCTCGGCGGCGAGCTGCACGTTGCCGAACCGGTCCACCGTGAGGACCTCGGCCTCCAGCCAGCCGTCGCCGACCGCGACGATCGGGTCGGGCAGCCTGACCAGGGTGTCCGGCGCGACCGCCGGCCCGGCCTCGCTCAGCGGCGCCCCGAGCGCGAGGTGTGCCGCGGCCGGCGAGAAGACGTCCCGGCCGTGGAAGGTGTGGGAGACGTCGCCGAGCAGCCAGTCCTTGTTGGTGATCTCGGCCACTTCGGTGATGCCGCCGAGCGCCTCGGCGCCCCAGATCAGCAGGCCGTTGTCCGGGCCGACCAGGATGCCGCCCGGAGTGCCGATCGCGACGCCGCGGCGCTCCGTGCCGACGCCCGGGTCCACCACCGCGACGTGCACGGACGGCGGCAGGTGCGGTGCGGTCTGTGCCAGCACCGCGGCGCCGCGCGGCACGTCAGCGGGCGGCACGTGGTGGGTGATGTCGTTGACGCGCACATCGGGAGCGATGCGCGCGATCACCCCGCGGCACGCGGCGGCGAAACCGTCGAAGGTGCCGTAGTCGGTGGTGAGGCTGATCCATGCATAGCCGCCCATGGTGGTCCAGGTTACTGCCCCGGCACGCTCCGTGCCCGGCGCCCGGCCGGGCGCGTCGCGACCGTCTGGCAATGTTGATCTATGCGTCTTGTCATCTTCACCGAACCCAGCAGGGTGCTTCCCACGACGACCTGCGGCGGGTCGCCCAGCTCGCGGAGCAGACCGGGTACGACGGCTTCTTCCGCTCCGACCACTTTGTCGCGATGGGCGGGGACGGCCTGCCCGGCCCGACCGACGCCTGGCTGACCCTGGCGGCGCTGGCCGTGCAGACCTCCAGGATCCGGCTCGGCACGCTGGTGACCTCGGCGACGTTCCGCCTGCCGGGCCCGCTGGCGATCGGCGTGGCCCAGGTCGACGCGATGAGTGCGGGCCGGGTCGAGCTGGGGCTGGGCGGCGGCTGGTTCGAGCAGGAGCATTCCGCGTACGGGATCCCCTTCCCGCCGCTCGGCGAACGTTTCGACCGGCTCGAGGAGCAGCTGGAGATCATCGACGGGCTGTGGCGGACGCCGGCGGGGGAGCGGTACAGCTTCGTGGGCAAGCACTATCAGGTGGTGGACTCGCCGGCCCTGCCGAAGCCGGTCCAGTCGCCCCGTCCGCCGATCATCGTGGGCGGCGCGGGCAAGAAGCGCACCCCGGCCCTGGCGGCCCAATACGCCGACGAGTTCAACGCCCCGTTCGCGAAGGTGGCGGACCTGCCGGCGATGTTCGACCGGGTGCGCGCGGCCGGCGAGCGGATCGGCCGGGACCGGCCGCCGGTCTTCTCGGCGGCGGCGGTGCTCTGCGTGGGCCGCGACGACGCCGAGGTGCGGCGCCGGGCGGCGGCGATCGGCCGGGACGTGCAGGAGATGCGCGGCAACGGCGGTGTGGTCGGCACGCCGGACCAGGCGGTGGAGATCCTCGGCAGGTACGCGGAGTCCGGAGTGTCCCGGATGTACCTGCAGACCCTGGACCTGAGCGACCTGCACCACGTGGAACTGGTCGCCACCGCGGTCGCGCCGCAGCTGGTCTGACCCGCCGCGGCGGACCTTGTGGCGGTTTGCCCCTGGTGGGGACGGTCCAGGTGGTGGCGGAGGTGAGGTGTCCGGGTCGGGGGCCTAAAGTCTGTTGCGTGGAGATTGTCACCGCGCGACTGGCTTTGCGCCGGCCCGGGCACGCCGACCTCACCGCGCTCACCGCGATCCACCGCGATCCCGAGGCCTGCCGGCACAACCCGTCGGACCTGCTCGCCACCGACGCGGACGCCGAGCACCTCTTCGGCCGCTGGGACGAGCACTGGCGCCGGCACGGCTTCGGCTACTGGGTCGTCGAGTCCCACGAGCACGAGATCCTGGGCTTCGCGGGGGTGAAGGTGGTCCGCTTCCGCGAGACGGAAGCGCTGAACCTCTTCTACCGCCTCGACCCGGCGGCCTGGGGCGTCGGCATTGCCACCGAAGCTGCCACGGCCGTGGTCTCCTGGGCCGGCCGGCACCTGCCGGAATGGCCGATCATCGCCCGGGTCCGCCCGGACAACGTGGCTTCCCAGAAGGTGGCCCAGCGCGCCGGCCTGACCCGCGCGGAACACCTGGACGACCTCGGCGAGGACGGCCTCGACTGGCTCTTCACCATCCGCTGGCCCGGCACAACCCCCACCGCCCGCCCCTGACCCGCCCGCGTCAACCGCGCAGCCGGAGCCCCCTGGGCGTGGCCCGGAATCCCGCACCCGTCAACGCGTCCCGCAGCGGGGACGAGTGCACCGACTCCCCGTCCGCCCGTTCCACCGACATCGCTCCCAGCGCCCCCGAGCGCACCGATCCCGCCAGCGCCTGCCCCGCCGCCGTCAGCGCCTCCACGTCGTCCAGATAGGACAGCAGCGTCTTCCCGCCGCGTTCGACGTACAGGATCAGGTCGCCGCCGACCAGGACCACCAGGGCGCCGGCCTTGCGGCCCGCGCGGTGGCCGGTTGCCGGGGTGGTTTCGCCGTTGCCGCTGTCCACCACCCGTTCCGGCCAGGGCAGCGCCGCCCCGTACGGGTTGGCCGGGTCTGTCGCGGCCAGCACCACCGCGGATGCGCCCGTGCGTTTCGCCAGCTCGGCCGGCTCCGCCAGGGCGCGCAGCCGGTCGACCGCGCCGGGCACCGCGAACTGTGCCGCCCCAAGGCCCTCCACGAAGTAGCCGCGCCGGGCCGCGCCCCGCTCCTCCAGCGCGCCGAGCACCGGGTACACCGCCGCGAAGCCGCCGGTGACGCCCTCGGCCATCACCGCGCCGCGGGTCACCACCCCGTGCCGTTCCAGCAGCAGGTCGGCCAGGGCCGCCGCGCGCCGGGTCGGGTCGAGGTCGCGCTCCGGCAGACGGGACCAGCGGCCCGCCATCATCAGCGGTCCCGAGCGGGCCGGCATCTGCGGGCGGCCGGGCCGGCGGTAGCGGGTGCGGGCCGGCGCCGCCTTCGCCCGGTGTGCGCCGCTGCTGCCGAGCAGGGCGCGCAGCGGGGCGAACGTGTCGTTGGTGAGGTGGCCCGCCCAGACCAGCTCCCAGACCGTCGCCGCCAGGGCGGTGTCGTCGGTGGCGCCGATCCGGTCGGACAGGTTACGGAAGAACAGCGCCTGGCCGTCCGCGAGGGTGTCGAGCACCGCCTGGTGCTGCGCGGTGAGCACGAGCCCGTCGTCGGGTGGTGGCAGCAGCAGCGGCGCGCTGTCGGCGTATGCCAGGGTCACCCAGCCGTCGCCGCCCGGGATGGAGCCGGAGCCCGCCCACAGCACCTCGCCGCTCGCGCAGAGCTCGTCGAGCTGCGGGGGCGCGAAGTCGGCCACCCGGGCCGGCAGGATCAGCCGTTCCCAGGCCGAGGCCGGCACGGCCACCGCCTGCAGCTGCTCGATCGCGGCGGCCAGCGCGTCCACGCCGCGGGCGTTGCCGCCGATCTGGTGCCAGCGGGGCAGGAACGCGGCGAGCACCCGCGGCGGCACCGGCTCGATCTCCCGGCGCAGCGCGGCCAGGGAACGCCGCCGCAGCATGCGCAGCACCTCGGCGTCGCACCACTCGGTGCCGGCGCCGCCCGGGGAGAACTCGCCGGAGACCACCCGGCCGGTGGCGCTGAGCCGCTTGAGGGCCTGCTCGACGACAAAGACGCCGAGCCCGAACCGGGCGGCGCAGGTGGCCGCCGCGAACGGGCCGTGGGTGCGGGCGTACCGGGCGACCAGGTCGCCGAGGGGGTCGGCGACCGGCTCGAGGTAGGCCTCGGCGACGCCGACCGGCAGGGCCACGCCGAGCGCGTCGCGGAAGCGGCCGGCGTCCTCGACGCCGATCCAGCGGTCCTCGCCGGCGACCCGCACCTGGATGGCCCGGCGGCTGGCCTGCAGGGTCGCTAGCCAGTCGAGGTCGACGCCGCGGGCGGTGAGGTCGGCCGCGGACAGGTCGCCGAGCAGCCGGAGCAGCTCGGCGGCGTCCTCCGCGTCGCGCGGGCTGCGGGCGGCGGTGAGCCACTGCAGCTGGGACTCGCTCCCGGTCACCACCGTCGGGTCGAGCAGCTCGCGCAGGTCGACCCGGCCGAGCAGCTCACCGAGCAGCGTCGAATCCAGCGCGAGCGCCGCGGCGCGCCGCTCGGCCAGCGGCGCGTCGCCCTCGTAGAGGAACGCGCCGACGTAACCGAACAGCAGCGAGCGGGCGAACGGCGAGGGCCGCGGCGTCTCGGCCTCGACCAGCCGGACCTTGCGCCCGGCGATCTCGCGCATGAGCCCGACCAGGCCCGGCACGTCGAAGACGTCCTGCAGGCACTCGCGGGCCGCCTCCAGGGTCACCGGGAAGTCGGCGAACTCCCGGGCCACGTCGAGCAGCTGGGCCGAGCGCTGCCGCTGCTGCCAGAGCGGCTGGCGGCGGCGCGGGTCGCGGCGGGGCAGCAGCAGCGACCGCGCGGCGCACTCGCGGAACCGGGCGGCGAACAGCGCCGACGTGCCCACGGACTCCTCGACGAGCTGGGAGATCTCGTCGGGGTCGAAGGCGACCAGCTCCGCGCCGGGCGGCTCCTCGGCGGTGTCCGGCAGCCGGATCACGATGCCGTCGTCGGAGGGCATGACCTGGCCGTCGACGCCGTATCGCTCGCTGAGCCGGCGGGCGATGGCCAGCGACCAGGGCGCGTTGACCCGGGCGCCCAGGACACAGTGCACGGTCATCCGCCAGTCGCCCAGCTCGTCGCGGAAGCGCTCGACCACGATGGTCCGGTCGTCGGGCAGGTTGCGGGTGGACTCGCGCTGCTCGCGCAGGTAGGCCACCAGGTTGTCGGCCGCCCACTCGTCCAGCCCGGAGGCGCGCAGCGAGGTGATCGCGTCGGTGTCGCCGGCCCGGGTCAGCGAGCGCAGCCGGGCGCCGATGGCGCGGCCCAGCTCGATCGGGCGGCCCATGGCGTCGCCCTTCCAGAACGGCATCCGGGCCGGCGCGCCCGGCGCGGGGGAGACCAGCACCCGGTCGGGGGTGATGTCCTCGATCCGCCAGGAGGTCGAGCCGAGCAGGAAGACGTCGCCGACCCGGGACTCGTAGACCATCTCCTCGTCGAGCTCGCCCACCCGCGACGCCTTCCCGGAGCCGGCCAGGAAGACACCGAACATGCCGCGGTCGGGGATGGTGCCGCCGCTGGTGACGGCCAGCCGCTGGGCGCCGGGCCGGCCGGTGAGCTCGTCGGTGGTGCGGTCCCAGACCAGCCGGGGGCGCAGCTCGGCGAACGCGGTCGACGGGTAGCGACCGGACAGCATGTCGAGCACCGCGTGCAGCGCGGAATCGGGCAGCTCCGCGTACGGCGCGGCGCGGCGGACCAGCGCGGCCAGCTCGTCGACCTGCCAGACGTCCAGCGCGACCATGGCGACGATCTGCTGGGCGAGCACGTCGAGCGGGTTGCGGGGATAGCGCAGCTCCTCGATCGCGCCGTCGCTCATCCGCTCGGCGACCACCGCGCAGCTGACCAGGTCGCCGCGGTGCTTGGGGAACACCACGCCGCGGGAGACGGCCCCCACCTGGTGCCCGGCACGGCCGATGCGCTGCAGCCCGGCCGACACCGAGGGCGGCGCCTCGATCTGCACCACCAGGTCGACCGCGCCCATGTCGATGCCCAGCTCCAGGCTGGAGGTGGCGACCACGGCCGGCAGCCGGCCGGACTTGAGCGCCTCCTCGATCTGCTTGCGTTCCTCGCGGGAGACGCTGCCGTGGTGGGCGCGGGCGACGACCGGCGCCGCGCCGGCGGCGATCGGCGACTGGGCCATCAGCGCGGCCGGGGCGCGCGGGTCCTGCTCGACCACGGCCTCGGCGGCCAGCTCGTTGATCCGGGCGCAGAGCCGCTCGGCGCCGCGCCGCGAGTTGGTGAACACGATCGTGGAGCGGTGCTGCTGGATCAGCGCGAGCACACGCTCCTCGACGGCGGGCCAGATCGACGGGGTGCGCCGGGCCGCGCCCGGGTCGTCCAGGTCGTTCTCGGGCACCTCGTCGAGCCGGGTCATGTCCTCGACCGGGACCTGCACCGAGACCTCGATCGTCTTGCTGCTGCGGGGCTGGACGATCTCGACGTCGCCGGCGCCGCCGAGGAACCGGGCGGTCTCGTCGATCGGGCGCACGGTCGCGGAGAGCCCGACCCGCTGCGCCGGCCGGCCCAGCATCGCGTCGAGGCGTTCCAGCGAGAGTGCCAGGTGTGCGCCGCGCTTGGTGGCCGCGACCGCGTGCACCTCGTCGATGATCACCGTCTCGACGCCCTGCAACGACTCCCGGGCGGCGGAGGTGAGCAGCAGGAACAGCGACTCCGGCGTGGTGATCAGGATGTCCGGCGGGGTGCGGGCGAAGGCCCGGCGCTCGTCGGCCGGGGTGTCGCCGGTGCGCATGCCGACGGTGATGTCCGGCGGTGGCAGGCCGAGCCGGCCGGAGGCCTGCCGGATGCCGGTGAGCGGGGCCCGCAGGTTGCGCTCGACGTCGACGGCCAGCGCCTTGAGCGGGCTGATGTAGAGCACCCGGCACCGGTGCCGGGGCTCGGCGGGCACCGGCTCGTGGGCCAGCCGGTCGAGCGACCAGAGGAACGCGGCCAGCGTCTTGCCCGAACCGGTGGGCGCGACCACCAGCGCGTTGCGCCCGGCCCCGATCGACCGCCAGGCCCCGGCCTGCGCGGCCGTGGGCGCGGCGAAGGCGGCCCGGAACCACTCCCTGGTGGCGAGGCCGAACTGCTCCAGCACGTCTGACACAGGTCCATGGTGCCCCGCAGGTACGACAGAAATCGGGGACCAGCGGAAACATCCGCGCGGGCGACGGTTCCGAAGCACCGGTGACGGGGACGCCGCAAGATCGGTATCAATGGGACGTTGGAGCAGACGATGGGCACTCGCCAGGCACTTTCCGGTGGCCGGACGGACCATGGTGCACGACAGTGACGTGCGGCACATTGATGTGCGCAGAGCGTATGCATCGATGGCCGCCACCGCCGATGCCGAGCAGGCTCCACGAAACAGGAGGCACCGTGTCATACCGCCTCGGTAGCGCAGCGGCCGTCCTCGCCGCGCTGGCGACCGTCGTCCTCTCCGCGACCCCGGCCCGGGCGGCCGCCGACGGCTACGTCCGGCTCGCCCACCTCTCGCCGGACACCCCCGCGGTCGACGTGTACCTGAAGTCCGACTCCGGCAAGGTCAAGGACCAGAAGTTCGACGGGGTCGCGTACGGCGCCATGTCCGACTACCTGCGCCTGCCCACCGGCACGTACTCGGTGGCGATGCGCAAGGCCGGCGCCGCCGCGAGCACCCCGCCGGTGCTGACCACGCAGGTGACGGTGGCCGACGGCGCGGCGTACACGGTGGCCGGGGTGGGCCGCTACGCCGACCTGGGCCTGCGCGTGCTCAAGGACGATCTCGCCCTGCCGGGAGCCGGGGAGTCCAAGATCCGGATCATCCAGGCCTCGGTGCGCGCCCCGGTGCTCGACGTCGGCGGCGCCAACGGCAAGAAGATCGCCGACGGCGTCCAGTTCGCCACGACCACCGACTACCGCGAGGTCAACCCGGGCAAGTGGACCGTCCGGGTCAAGCCCACCGGCGGCGGTGACACCAGCGACCTGCCGTGCACGCTCGGCGCCGGCAACGTGTACTCGCTGCTGGTGCTCGACGACAAGAAGGGCGGCCTGAAGCCGCAGCTGCACATCGACGCGGCCCGGCAGGGCGGCGTGCCGCAGGGTGGGGTGGCCACCGGCGCCGGCGGCACCCAGCCCCGCTCCGAGCTGCCGATGGCGCTGCTGCTCGCCGGGGCCGCGGCGGCGGTGACGGGCGGTGCGCTGGTCGCGCTCCGGCGCCGTCCCCGGGCCGCCTGACGGCGTGCCGCAAGAGCCGACGGTACGGCGCAAAGCCGGCCTCCTCCTGCCCGTGCTGGTCTCGGCGCTGGTGGCGATCGCGGTCGCCACCGGCTACCTGCTGATCCGCGAACCGCGTGGCACCGACGACCTGGGCCGCTGGGCCGGCGCCGCGACGGCTGTTTCGGCGAGCCCGGCTCCATCCGAGGACATGGAGGGTGCGCCGAACCCGTTCCGTACCGTTCCGGCGGACCTCAGCGGCCCGCCCACCCGCCTGCGGGTCAAGGCGATCGGGGTGGACACCGCGCTGGAGACGCTGACGCTGGGCCCGGACGGCGAGCTGCGGCCGCCGCGGACCAACCACCGCGCCGGCTGGTACGCCGACGGCACCGCCCCCGGCGACGTGGGCCCGGCGGTGCTGGCCGGGCACGTCGACTCCAAGCGCGGCCCGGCCGTCTTCTACCGGCTGCGCGAGCTCACCACCGGGGACCGGATCGAGGTGACCCGCGGTGGTCGCACGGTCACGTTCACCGTCACCTCGACGGCCTGGTACCCGAAGAAGGCGTTCCCCACCGAGCAGGTCTACGGGCCCACCCCGGACCGGCAGCTGCGGTTGATCACGTGTGGCGGGGTCTTCGACCGGACTCTGCGGTCGTACCAGGACAACCTGGTGGTCTACGCGGTGGCCGGGTGATCGGCGTTCCGCAGGCCGGTGACCCGTGACTATCCTGGGCGAAGAAGCGACGGCAGGGGGCTGATGGCGGTCAGGCGCATGCTCATCGCCGGTCGGTATCGACTCCTCGAGCCGGTCGGCTCCGGCGGCATGGGCCGGGTCTGGCTGGCCCGCGACGAGATGCTCGACCGGGACGTCGCGGTCAAGGAGTTCGTCCCGCCGTCCTGGATGACCGCCGAGGAGCAGGCCCGGCTGCGCACCCGCACGCTGCGCGAGGCCCGCAGCGCGGCCCGCCTCAACCACCCGCACGTGGTCCGCATCTACGACGTCGTGCACGCCGACGACCTGCCGTGGATCGTGATGGAGTACGTGCCCTCCCGCTCGCTGCATCAGGTCATCACCGAGGACGGCGCGTTCCCGCCGGCCGCGGCGGCCCGGATCGGCCTCGACGTGCTCGGCGCGATCACCGCCGCGCACCGGGCCGGCGTGCTGCACCGCGACGTCAAGCCGCACAACGTGCTGATCGGCACCGACGGCCGGGTGGTGCTCACCGACTTCGGGCTGGCCACGTTCGTCGACGACGGCTCGGTGACCGGCCCCGGCATGGTGGTCGGCTCACCGCAGTACGTCTCGCCGGAACGCGCCCGCGATGGCGCGTCCACCGTGGAGTCCGACCTGTGGTCCTTCGGCGCGACCCTGTACGCGGCCGTCGAGGGGCGGTCGCCGTTCGCCCGCGAGAGCGCGATGGCGACGCTGATGGCGCTGGCCACCGACGAGGCCGACCCGCCGGTGCAGGCCGGCCCGCTGGCGCCGGTGCTGGCCGGGCTGCTGCGCCGCGAGCCGGTCGAGCGGCTCACCGGCCCGGAGGTGGCCGAGCGACTGCTCGCGATCGTCGCGGAGGCGGGCCCGCTGCCGCCGGTGGCGAGGAGCACGGGGACGCTGTTCGGCCGTGCGGTCGTACCGGAACAGCGGAAGGCCCTCGACGACCAGCCGGCACGGGATCTCCCGGCCCGGGCCGAGCCGGCGCCGGCGGGCGGCCTCGGCGCCGCGCTCGCCGCGGCCCTGCCCGAGGTGGTCCATCCGCCCGGACCCGCCGCCGACCCGCCGGAGCAGCAGCCGAGCGAGCCGCTGATCCCCACCCAGCGCGCCGCCCCGGCCGCCGGCCCACCGGCTCGGCCGCGCCGCCGCCGGATCCTCGTCGCCGGGGTGGTCGTGGCGGTGCTCGCCGGCGGCGGCCTCGCCACCGGCCTGGTGCTGCGCGACGACGACCAACCGGCCGCGTCCGGCGCCACCCCGGGCGTCGCCACCTCGTCGGGTGCCGGCGGGAGCGCCGGCGGCTTCAGCCCGGTCAACTGCGCCAGCCCGGCGCCCTCCGGCCTGCCCCGCACCCCGGTCGCGGGGGCGGAGAAGCTGCGCCGCGGCATGGCGCTCTATCCCGGCTGGTCATATTTCAGCGACGCCGGCTACCACCTCGGGGTCCCGGACGGCTGGAGCTACCAGACGATTGGCACCACCGTCTGCTTCCGCGAGCCCGGCGGCCGCCGGATCCTCAGCATCGACCCGGACCGCAGCCCGCAGGGCGACCCGGTGCGGGCCTGCCGCAAGGAGGTGGAGCGGCTGCGCGCCACCGGCGAGCTGAAGAACTACACCGAGCTGCGGATCGACCCGGCACCCGGGCTGGCCCGGGCCGCCGACTGGGAATACACCTACGACGGGCGTGACGGCGAGCGGATGCACGCGATGACCCGGTGGCGCGCCGCCGACGACGGCCGGGCGTACGCGATCGGCTTCATGACCCTGGACGTCGATTGGCCCGGCAATTTCGAGAAATGGGCGATGATTCAGAGCACCTTCTTCACGGACTCCTGAGATATGGCTCAAGCGGTATGAATCCATAGACCTGTCTCTCTGCGATGCTCGGCGTGGCCGCCGCCACACCCTCGGCGACGGCGCCCCCCGAGCCCCGCGGAGGACACCCCGTGAGAGCAGTCCCCTTGATCGGCGCCACAGCCCTGGTCGCCGCCCTCTTCGCCGTTCCGGCGCAGGCCGCACCCGTCCAGGTGGCCGCGCCGGCCGCGCCCGACATCTCGGTCACCGACGTGAAGGCGCACCTGACCCAGCTCCAGTCGATCGCCACCGCCAACGGCGGCAACCGCGCGCACGGCCGGCCCGGCTACCTGGCCTCGGTGACCTACGTGAAGGGGCTGCTCGACGCGGCCGGCTTCACCACGCAGCAGCAGTCGTTCACCTACAACGGCGCGACCGGCTACAACCTGATCGCGGACTGGCCCGGCGGCGACACCACCGACACGCTGATGATCGGCGCGCACCTGGACAGCGTCACGGCCGGCCCCGGCATCAACGACAACGGCACCGGCTCCGCCGCGAACCTCGAGGTGGCGCTGGCCGTCGCCCGCACCGGGTTCCAGCCCGCCCGGCACCTGCGCTTCGGCTGGTGGGGCGCCGAGGAGCTGGGCCTGCGCGGCTCGACCGCGTACGTGAACTCGCTGACCTCGGCGCAGCGGGCGAACATCGGCGGCTACCTGAACTTCGACATGGTGGGCTCGCCGAACCCCGGCTACTTCCTGTACGACGGTGACAACTCCGACGGCACCGGCTCGGGTCCCGGGCCTGCCGGCTCCGCCGAGATCGAGGACACGCTGGAGGCGTACTTCACCTCGATCGGCGTGCCGACCCGGGGCACCGACTTCGACGGGCGCAGCGACTACGGCCCGTTCATCTCGGCGGGCATCCCGGCCGGCGGCATCTTCACCGGCGCGGAGGGTCGCAAGACCGCGGCCCAGGTCACCCTCTGGGGCGGCACGACCGGGGCGTTCGACCCCTGCTACCACGCCTCGTGCGACACCATCGCGAACGTCAACGACACCGCGCTGAACCGCAACTCGGACGCGATCGCGGCGGCCGTGTGGGCGCTCGCCGACGGCGGCACCGAGCCCCCGCCCACCGGGACGACGGTCTACTCGGACACCTTCGAGACCGCGACCGGCTGGACCACCGACGCCGGCGCCACCGACACCGCCACCGCCGGCCTCTTCGAGCGCGGCGACCCGGCCGCCACCACCTCCGGCGTGGCCACCCAGCTCGGCAGCACGGTGAGCGGGAGCTACGACCTGGTCACCGGCGCGACGGCCGGGGCCAGCGCGGGCGCCAACGACGTGGACGGCGGCGCCACCACCGTCCGGTCCCCGGCGATCACGCTGCCCACCGGCACGCTGACCCTGTCGTTCTCCTGGTACCTGGCGCACCTCAACAACGCCACCAGTGGCGACTACTTCCGGGTCCGGCTGATCTCCGGATCGACCACCACCACGCTCTTCACCCAGGCCGGGGCGGCCAGCAACCGGGCCGCCGCGTGGCAGTCCGCGAGCGTCGACCTCTCCGCCTATGCCGGGCAGTCGGTCCGGCTCCAGGTCGAGGCGGCGGACACCGGCACGGCCAGCCTGATCGAGGCGGCTGTGGACAACGTCACCATCACCCGCGCCTGACGTACGGGGCCAGGCGGGGGTGCGCCCACGGCGTACCCCCGCCAGGGGTTTCCGTCAGCGACCTTGCAGTTGTCGCTGCTATCTTTTGGCGATGATCGGCAGTATTCAGCCGGGCTCGGCCCGGCTTCCCGCATCCCCGGCCCGACCATGTTGATCCTGGTCGGCCTGCTGCTCGTCATCCTGGTGACGGCCGTCACCGGCTACTTCGTCGCCCAGGAGTTCGGCTACGTCGCGGTTGACCGCAGCCGCCTGCGCCAGGAGGCCGAGCAGGGCGACAAGGCCGCGGCCCGCGCCCTCAAGGTCACCGAACGGCTCTCGTTCGTGCTCTCCGGCGCGCAGCTCGGCATCACCGTCACCGCCCTGATCGTCGGCTACGTGGCCGAGCCCTTCCTCGGCGAGGGGTTCGCCGAGCTGCTCGGCGTGGCGGGCCTGCCCGACGCGGTGACCGTGCCGCTGTCGATCGTGCTGGGGCTGCTGATCGCGACCGTGGTGCAGATGGTCCTCGGCGAGCTGGCGCCCAAGAACTTCGCGATCGCCCGCGCGGAGACCCTCGCCAAGGCGCTCGCCCGGTCGACGCTGCTGTACCTGGCGGTCTTCGGGCCGATCATCAAGCTCTTCGACATGGCGGCGGCCCGGCTGCTGCGCTCGATCGGCATCGAGCCGATCGAGGAGCTGCCCGAGGGCGCCACCGAGGAGGACCTGGAGCAGATCATCGCCGAGTCCCGCGCCGAGGGTCACCTCGACCCGGAGCTCTCGGCGCTGCTCGACCGCGGCCTGGACTTCCGCCGCCGGACCGCGGCCGAGGTGATGGTGCCCCGGGTGGACGTGCACACGCTGCGTGGCAGCGACCCGGCCGCGCGGGTGGTGGACCTGCTGGACACCGGCCGCTCGCGCTTCCCGGTCCGCGCCGACTCCGGCGTCGACGAGATCATCGGCGTGGTCGGCATCTCCGACGTGCTCACGGTGCCGCCGGCCGACCGCGCGACGGTGCAGGTCGAGCAGCTGGCCGTGTCCCCGCTGTTCGTGCCGTCCTCGCTGCGGCTGCCCGAGGTGCTGGACCGGCTGCGCGGCGACCACCGGCAGCTGGCCTGCGTGGTCGACGAGTACGGCGGCTTCGCCGGCATCATCACGCTGGAGGACATCGCCGAGGAGCTGGTCGGCCCGATCCGTGACGAGGACGACCTGCCCGAGCCGGCCCCGGCCCGGCAGGAGGACGGCTCGTGGATCGTCCCGGCCCGCTGGCGCATCGACGAGGTCATCGACGCGACCGGCGTCGACCTGCCGGAGAGCGACGACTACGACACCCTGTCCGGCCTGGTGATGGCCGAGCTGGGCCGGGTGCCGCAGGTCGGCGACGCGGTGTCGCTGCCGTCCGGCGCCGGCCTGTCCGTGCTGTCGGTGGACCGGCACGTGCCGGGTGCCGTACGCCTCTCCGCCGCCCCCGGGCCCGCCGCCGTCTCCGCTTCCGCGCTCCTGGACGAGGAGGGTTCCCGATGAGCACCACCTGGGCCGCGATCTGTTCGGTGTTGCTGCTCGCCGGCAACGCCTTCTTCGTCGCCGCGGAATTCGCGCTGGTGGCGAGCAAGCGCTACCGCCTGGAGCACGCCGCCGCCGGGGGCAGCCGGGCCGCCCGCGCCGCGCTCGACGGCAGCCGGGAGCTGTCGCTGATGCTGGCCGCCGCCCAGCTCGGCATCACCCTGTGCTCGCTGGGCCTGGGCGCGCTCGCCGAGCCGGCCATCGAGCACCTGGTCCACCCGCTGCTGCACGGCATCGGCCTGCCGGACGTGCCGAGCGGCATCGTCGCGTTCCTGCTCGCGCTGGCCGTGGTCACGTTCCTGCACCTGGTGATCGGCGAGATGATGCCGAAGTCCTGGGCGATCACCGACCCGGAACACTCGGCGACGCTGCTGGCGCTGCCGTTCCGCGGCTTCGTCCGGCTGGTCCGCCCGGCGCTGCTGGCGCTGAACGCGCTGGCGAACGTGGCGCTGAAGCCGTTCGGCGTGCACCCGCAGGACCAGCTCGCCCAGGCGCACGGCCCGCAGGAGATGCACATCCTGCTGGAACGCTCCCGCGCGGAGGGCCTGATCGGCGCGGAGCAGACGGAGCTGCTGACCAGCATGCTCAAGCTGCAGGACACCAAGGTCGGCGACGTGATGACCCCGGACGACCAGCTGGTCACGGTGCCGCCGGAGGCCGCGGCGCTGGACGTCGAGGCCGCGTCGCTGGGCTGCGGCCGGTCCCGGCTGGTGGTGGTGTCGCCCACCGCCGAGGTGCTCGGCGTGGTGCACGTCCGCGACGCGATCCGGATCACCACGCGCGGCGGGACGGCCTCCGCAGCCGACCTGATGGACCCGCCGTTCGTGCTGGAGGCGGCGGTCACGGTGACGGACGCGGTGACCCGGATGCGCGCGGCCCGCGCCCAGTTCGCCATCGTCACCCGCAACCGCGGCCGGGTCGGCTTCGTCGCGCTGGAGGACCTGCTGGAGCAGGTGATCGGCGAGTTCGACGACGAGACCGACCCGGTGCCGGTCGGCCGGCGCATGCGCTGAGAGGATGACCCGATGGTCTTCGCGAGAGTGCTGCGGGCGTTCGGGGTCGGCGGCCCCAGCGTCGACACGGTCCTGACCGACCCGGCCACCCGCCCCGGCGGCACGCTGCGCGGCGAGGTCAGGGTGGCCGGCGGCGACTACGACGTGCTGATCGACAACATCGTGCTGGCCCTGGTCACCCGCGTGGAGGCGGAGGACGGCGAGGCGCTGCTGGAGTTCCACCGGGCGTCGGTGGCCGGCAACTTCACGCTGGTCGCGGGCGCCCGGCAGGACATCCCGTTCACCTTGACGGTGCCGTGGGAGACGCCGGTGACGCACGTGGCGGGCCGGCCGCTGGCCGGGATGACGATGGGCGTGCGCACCGAGCTGTCGGTGGCGAAGTCGGTCGACCAGGGTGACCTGGACGCGGTGGCGGTGCACCCGCTGCCGGCGCAGGAGCAGATCCTGGCGGCCTTCGACCGCCTGGGCTTCCGGCTGCGGCACGCCGACGTCGAACGCGGCGGCATCTACGGGGTACGCCAGGAGCTGCCCTTCTACCAGGAGATCGAGTTCGCCGCCCCGGCGGAGCACACGTCGGCGATCGACGAGGTCGAGGTGACGTTCGTGACCGACGAGTCGGGCACCGAGGTGATCCTGGAGTTCGACAAGCGCGGCGGGTTGCTGCGCGAGGGCCGGGACACGTACGCCCGGCACCGGGTCGAGCACGGCGAGGTGGCCGGCGTGGACTGGGTGTCGCTGGTGGAGGGCTGGGTCCACCAGGTCGTCGCCAGGCCGTAGCCCCGGGCGGGCCGGGTCAGCCGGCGGTGGCGGTGGCGAGCTTGATCCCGAAGCCGACGAACACCGCGCCGATCCCGGTCGCCACGCCCGCGGAGAGCCGCCGCCGGCGCCGGAACTGCCCCGCCAGGAACCGTCCGCCGAAGATCAGCGCGGTCAGGTACAGCGCGCTGAACACCTGCAGCACGGCGCCGAGCACCAGGAACGACAGGGCCGGATAGGCGTACCCCGGCTCGACGAACTGGATGAAGAACGACACCACGAACAGGATCGCCTTCGGGTTGAGCAGGCTGACCACCAGCGCCCGCCGGAACGGCCGCTGCATCCCGGCGGCGAGCCCGGTCGGCGGCGCCTGCTCCGGCTCGGCGCCGCGGTCCCGCCACTTGCGCCAGGAGCCGCGGATGATGCCGAAGCCGACCCAGGCCAGGTAGGCCGCACCGGCGTACTTGATCACCAGGAAGACCGGCGGATAGGTCCGCAGCAGGGACGCCACCCCGGCGGCGGCCAGCGCCATGAGCACCGCGTCACCGATGAAGACGCCGGCGGCGGCCCGGTATCCGGCGCGCACCCCGCGCTGCGCCCCGACCGTCAACACGAAGATCGAGTTGGGCCCGGGCAGCAGCACGATCGCGAGCGTGCCCAGCACGTACGTCCAGAAGTCGGTGATCCCCAGCACGCCTCCATCCTCAGCGCGACGGCCGGGCGGTGGCAGTGCCCGGAGGGACAGAAACGTGTGGCGTTGCGCACGGGCCCGCCGCGAGCCGGGCGCGGAGGCGCTCCGCCGCGGCCGGCCACTCCTCGACCGTCATCGCGAACAGCACCGTGTCCCGCCAGGTCCCGTCGGGCCGCAGCCGGTGCCGCCGGATGAGGCCGTCCCGGGTCGCGCCCAGCCGGGCGATCGCCCGCTGCGACCGTTGATTGCGGATGTCGGTGTGCCAGATCACCCGTTCCGCGCCCAGCACCTCGAAGGCCCGTTCGAGCAGCAGCAGCTTCGCCTCGGTGTTCACCCCGGTACGCCACCACCGGCGGCCCAGGATGGTGTGCCCGATGCCGACCGCGCGTCGTTCCGGGTCGATGTCGTGGTAGCTGGTCATGCCCAGCACCTCGCCGGTCCGCGGGTCGCACTGCGCCCACGAGACCCGCTCGCCGGCCCACTGCTGGGCGGCCGCGGTGGCGATGTGCCCGGCCATCTCGTCCCGGGTCCGGGGCCGCTCGGTGGGCAGGAACTGCCACGTCTCGTCGTCGCCGAGGGCCGCCAGCAGCCCGTCGGCGTGCCCGGGCGCCAGCGGCTCCAACGCGACGTGCTGCCCGCGCATCGGCGCCGCGAGGTGCCACGGCGAGGTCGGCCCCGGCAGGTACGCGGGCGGCGGGCCGCTGACTCCCGCGTCCGGCTCGGGCGGACCGGCGACCCGGCGCAACGGCAGCACGCCGGCCCAGTGCGGCAGCGACGCGTCCTCGGGGTCGTCGGCGACGCCGCCGGAGCGCGCCCGCACGGAGACCTCGACGAGCGGCAGCGCCAGCACAGTGGTGGTGGCCAGCTCCCGGGCCGTCGGCGGCCGGCTCTCCGCGCTGCGGCCGTGGCCCACCCGTTCCACCAGCGCCCGCATCGCCGCACCCTTCTCCGCCTCGTCGAGCACCGGTACGGCGTTGCCGTGCACCACGACCGACCGGTAGTTGGCGCTGTGGTGGAACTGCGAGCGGGCGTACACGATGCCGTCGAGCAGGGTGACCGACACGGCGACCGGCACCCCGTCGGCGCGGGCCCGCAGGCCCAGCCGGCCGCCCGAGGAGGCGTGCAGGTAGAGGGTGTCGCCGACGCGGACGTGCAGCGTGGGCAGCACCCGCGGCTCGCCGTCGACCACGAACGCGACGGCACAGTCGTACGCCTCGTCCAGGATGGCGTGGGCCGTCTCGCGCTCGTAGTACATCCGGTCGCGGTTGCGGGTGGCCGTGGTCCGATCGGTGGGCTGGTAGCGGTCGGTCACGGAGACCCTCCTTGCCATTCGGCCTGTACTAGTACAGAATCCATCTTGTGCCAGCACAGTATCAGGTCACCGGTTCCAGCGCCGCCGCCATTTCCGCCAGCATCGAGGCCGGGGTCCGCCGCGGCGACTGGTCCTCGGGCGATCCGCTGCCGCCCATCCGGCTGCTCGCCGACCACCTGCGGGTCAGCCCCGCGACCGTGGCCAAGGCCTACCAGGAGCTGCGGCAACGCGGCATCGTCGAGTCCGTCGGCCGGCAGGGCACCCGGATCCGGGCCCGCCCGGCGGTGGCCGGCTCGCGCTCCGCGCTCCGGCTGCCGGTGCCGGCGGGCGCGCTCGACCTGTCGGCCGGCGACCCCGACACCCGGCTGCTGCCGGCCCTGGGCCGCCATCTCCGTGCGGTGTCCGAGGAGGTCGGCCCTCCCCTGGGGTACGCGGCAGCCGGCGCGATGCCCGAGCTGATCGACGCCGCCCGGCCCCGCCTCGCCGCCGACGGTGTGCCGGTCGACGACGCCGCCATCACCGTCACCAACGGCACCCTCGACGCCATCGAACGCCTGCTGACCGCCCACCTGCGCCCGGGCGACTCGGTGGCCGTGGAGGATCCGGGCTGGGCCAACCTGCTGGACCTGCTGGCCGCGCTGGGGCTCGCCGCGGTGCCGGTCGCGGTCGACGACGAGGGCCCGCTGCCCGAACGGCTGGCGGCCGCCCTCGCCGCCGGGGTGGGCGCCGCCGTGATCACCACCCGGGCGCAGAACCCCACCGGGGCCGCGGTCAGCGCCGAGCGTGCCGTGGCGCTGCGCGCGGTGCTGGCCCGGAGCCCGGACGTGCTGCTCATCGAGGACGACCACGCCGCCGAGCTGGCCGGCGTCCCGCTGCACTGCCTCTGCGGCGTGACCTCGGCGTGGGCGTTCGTCCGGTCGGCCTCCAAGCCGTTCGGGCCCGACCTGCGCATCGCCGTCCTGGCCGGCGACGAGGCGACGATCGCCCGGGTGGTGGGCCGGATGCGGATCGGCGCCGGCTGGGTGTCCACAGTGCTGCAACGGCTGCTGCTGCGGCTCTGGCGCGACGTGGAGGCGACGGCCCGGATCACCGCGGCCGGCGCCGACTACGACCGCCGCCGCCGCGCGCTGCGCGAGGCCCTGACCGCCCGCGGGGTGCGGGCCCGCGGCGCCACCGGCATCAACATCTGGATCGACGTGCCGGACGAGACCCGGGCGGTGGCCACCCTGCGCGACGCCGGCTACGCGGTCGCCCCCGGTTCCCTGTTCCGGATCGACGCCCCACCCGGCGTACGGCTGACCGTCAGCCCCCTCGACGACGACGCGATCGAGGGCCTGGCCGACCGGGTCGCCGCCGCGGCCCGTCCCGGGGCCGTGCCGGCGCCGTCCCGATGAGTCGGATCGGGTGAACCCGCGCGCGTGGCCCGGAGGCCGCGGGGTAGAACGGTTCCATGGCTACGACGCAAGCCCCGCCCGGTGCCCAGGAGTTCATCCCCGCCGATGCGCGGAGCCTCGCGGAGCTCAAGCAGGCGGCGCCCGGCTGCCGCGGCTGCGAGCTCTACGAGGACGCCACCCAGGTGGTCTTCGGCCGGGGCGCGGAGCATGCCCGGCTGGTCCTGGTGGGGGAGCAGCCCGGCGACATCGAGGACCAGCAGGGGCTGCCCTTCGTGGGCCCGGCCGGCCGGCTGCTGCGCGACGCGGTCGACGAGGCCGGCATCGACCCGTCGATCATCTACCTGACCAACACCGTGAAGCACTTCCGGTTCGAGCTGCGCGGCCGGCGGCGCATCCACCAGACCCCGGGCCCGGCGCACATCACCGCCTGCCGGCCCTGGCTGGTGGCCGAGTTCGCGCTGCTCAAGCCGGATCTGGTGGTGGCGCTGGGCGCGACCGCGGCGAAGGCCCTCTTCGGACCGTCGTTCCGGGTGACGCGGTCGCGGGGCGAGCTGCTGCCGTGGCCGGCCGCGGCGCAGCGCCCGCAGGACTTCCCGGGCGCCGAGTCGCGCGCGCTGGCCACCATCCACCCGTCGGCGGTGCTGCGCGCCGACGACCGGGACGCCGCCTTCCGCGGCCTGGTCGACGACCTCAAGGTCGCGGCGACGGTGCTGGTCTGACCGGTACGGCGCAGAGTGACGCGGATCTCAACAGGACGTCGAGCGGGGCGATTCGGGCGCCGCGAGTAGTCTTTCGCCGTGCGGTTGACGGACTTCTGGGGGCGCCTGGAACAAGCCTTCGGCTCCGGCTATGCGCGGAGTCTCGCCGCCGATCAGACTTTTGCGGCGCTCGGCGGGCGCACCATTAACGAATCCATAGCTCAGGGTGTGGAGACGCTTACTATATGGCGCGCCGTGGTGTCCGAGTACCCCGATCGGGTGCCTGCCCGCCTGCGCTGACCCCTTTTTTCGTACGCTTGTTCTGGCGTGTTGCTCGATCGTCGTACACCTGTTCGGCTATCCTCTCAGCGGCGTAGTCATCCACAGGTCGCGACCGGGCGCCGGTTTTTGTCAGACCCTAGGTCTAGCGTGACCCGCGTGGTGAACAGAAGCAGCTCTTCGGCGAAGATGCCCGGGAAGTCGAATACAGGGGTGGCGGACATGGCGGCAGGACCTGATCGGGACAAGGCGCTAGACCTTGCTCTCGCGCAGATCGACAAGCAGTTCGGCAAGGGATCGGTGATGCGCCTCGGGGAGCGGCCGGTCACGCAGATGGCCGTCATCCCCACCGGCTCCATCGCCCTCGACATCGCGCTCGGCGTCGGCGGCCTGCCGCGCGGCCGGGTCGTCGAGGTCTTCGGGCCGGAGTCCAGCGGCAAGACGACAGTGGCTCTGCACGCGGTCGCGAACGCCCAGCGCGGCGGCGGCATCGCGGCCTTCATCGACGCGGAGCACGCGCTCGACCCCGACTACGCCCAGGCGCTCGGCGTCGACACCGACGCCCTGCTGGTGTCCCAGCCCGACACCGGTGAGCAGGCGCTCGAGATCGCGGACATGCTGATCCGCTCCGGCGCGCTCGACATCATCGTCATCGACTCGGTGGCCGCGCTCGTGCCGCGCGCCGAGATCGAGGGCGAGATGGGCGACAGCCACGTGGGCCTCCAGGCCCGCCTGATGAGCCAGGCGCTCCGGAAGATCACCGGCATCCTGAACAACTCCGGCACGACCGCCATCTTCATCAACCAGCTCCGCGAGAAGATCGGCGTCATGTTCGGCTCGCCCGAGACCACCACCGGTGGCCGCGCGCTGAAGTTCTACTCGTCGGTGCGCCTCGACGTGCGCCGCATCGAAAGCCTCAAGGACGGCACGGACGTGGTCGGCAACCGCACCCGCGTCAAGGTCGTGAAGAACAAGGTCGCGGCCCCGTTCAAGCAGGCCGAATTCGACATCATGTACGGCAAGGGCATCTCCCGCGAGGGCTCCCTGATCGACGTGGGCGTCGAGCAGAGCATCGTCCGCAAGTCCGGCGCCTGGTACACGTACGACGGCGACCAGCTGGGCCAGGGCAAGGAAAAGGCCCGCGAGTTCCTGAAGGACAACCCGGACGTCGCAGCCGAAATCGAAAAGAAGATCCTGGAAAAGCTCGGCGTAGGCCAGACCACCGGCGACGCCGCCGGCGGCCCGGAACTACCACCGGTCGACTTCTGACCGATGCGCCCGCCGCCAACACCATCCGCCGACCCCGGCCCGGACGGGCCGGGGTCACCCCGACGAACCGCCCCGCATCTCCCGCCGTCTGACGGTGGCGTGGCGCTTGGCGGTGGCGCGGGGTCGCTGGGGGGCCGCACGAGGACGGAGCCGAAGCTCGACGGACCGGCCGGTGTGTCTCCCGACCTCGCCTGCCAGGTGGGCATGTCTCCTTCCGTTCGAGTGGGCCCGCGGCTCGGCGACCCTGCATGCCCATCGCCTTCCGGCCAGCTGGCATCGCGTTCCGCCGGTCGTGGTCGGATGTCGTCGTCCGGGCCGGGGGTGTCTGGGTTGGCATCGCGTTCCGCCGGTCGTGGTCGGATGTCGTCGTCCGGGCTGGAGGTGTCTGGGTCGGCATCGCGTTTCGGCGGTTGGTCGGCAGGCGTGTTGTCCGCCGGGTTGATGGCGTCATCGCAGGCCGGCGGACCGCTGGTCGTGGCAGGACGGGGCTGAGGTCATGGCGGGTCGACGTGGCGCACGATCCGGGCGCGGCTGGGATGCGATCCCGCCCCGGCCGGCATCCGACGATCCTCCCGACGGCGAACTCCGGCCCGACGACCCGGAACGCGGCAACGTCGCGGGACGGCGCCGCCGGAGCTCGCCGGCAGGTGCCTCCTCCGGGGCCTTCGGCGCATCCGGCAGCCGACCCTTCGGCAACGGCAACGGCAACGGCAACCGCTCCGGCAACCGCGCCGGTTCCGGTGGCGGCGGACGCTCCGCAAAGGACACCACCGACCGCCCATCCGAAGCCCCACGGAGCGAATCCGAGATCGCCCGCGACATCTGTCTCCGCCAGCTCGCCGTGCGCCCCCGAACCCGCGCGGAGTTGGCAAAGGTCCTGGCCCGTAAGGAGATCTCCGAAGAGGTGATCGCCGAGGTCCTGGACCGCTACGATGAGGTCGGCATCATCGACGACGCCGCCTTCGCCCGCATGTGGGTGTCAACCCGCCACCAGGGTCGAGGCCTGGCCCGCCGCGCCCTCGCCAACGAACTGCGCCAGCACGGCGTGGAATCCGAGGTGGCGACCGAAGCACTGGAGACCCTGGACGACGAAGCCGAGGCAACAACGGCACGCGCCCTGGTCGACCGCAAGCTGCGCTCCGCACGAGGCACCCCCGACCAGGTGTTCCGCCGGCTGGTGGGGATGCTGGCCCGCAAGGGCTACCCGGCGGGCGTGGCAATCCAGGCGGTGAAGGAAGCACTCGCGTCCCGCGACGAAGAAGCCGCCGCCTTCGCCGATCAGATCGACGCGGACGCCCTGGCAGACGAAGCAACCGACTCCCTCTCCTGACCGGAGGCCGGCTCACTTCACGCATGCAATTTCGACCGCCGTCCCGAACGGTGAACTTCCTATCGCACCCCGATCACACCTCCATGCGGTTCGTCGCCATAGCCCGGGCGCTCGTTCGCTGCGGCGAAATGGCGACCAATCTCTGGTTGACAAGTCACCCGAGACCGCCGATTAACCTCCGCTGAGTCAAACGCGGCGAAATGCGGTAGCCGAGCGTCGGCGGTTCGCGTTCCGCCGCGCACACGGCCTCGGCACTCGCGCCGACAGCAGCGGTGACACCCAGCTGCACCTGCTCGTGCGCGCCGATCCCACGGTTTCAAGACGCGTTGATGTCGTCGCACCCGGCCGGCCCTTCGACGGGCTTTCAAGCGCCGGTCCACGGACCGCCGAATCACGTGAGCGACGGCACAAGTCGACCCATGCGCCCGCGTGCAGCCGGCGACTGAATGGTGACCGGTCACATCGTTTCGCGCCCGCCTCGCGCTTCCGCTGGAAGCGTTCTGTCACGTGTTATCCGTGGCCGCCGCCGCCCCGTGCGAGCCTCTCCGAATGCCAAGTGTCCGACTTCATCCATATTGTCAATCATGGATAGAAGTCTCCACCGATAGTCGGTAGGTTGCAGCCCGGACTACGGGGACCACTGTCCATTGCGGATGGCGGTCCCTCCACGGCACGGGGAGGAAAATGAAGACGAATCGACTCGCACGCCATCGCGGCGTGCGTGCTGCGGCTCGACTGGGCGTGCTCATCGGCGCGGTCGGTGTGGCTGCCCTGGCGGGCGCCAATGCCGCCAACGCCTCGACGATCACCGACTCCATGCGCGGCGTCGTGGTGCTCACCGAGCCGGCCGCCGCGGGGGACGACGACGCGTCGACCAAGGCCGAGGAGGACCCGGACGACCCGGGCGGCGGCGGAGGCGGCGAGGAGCCCGGCGACCCGGGTGGCGAGGACCCGGGTGGCGAGGACCCGGGTGGCGAGGACCCGGGTGGTGAAGATCCGGGTGGCGAGGACCCGGGTGGTGAAGATCCGGGTGGCGAGGACCCGGGTGGTGAAGAGCCCGGTGGCGGCGATCCCGGTCCTGCCGACCCGACCACTCCGCCCGACTCCGGCACCGGCGGCGGCACCGGCGATGACGACGATGACTCCGACGGTGGCGGCTCGGGCAACGGGGGCGACGACAACACCGCGGGTGGTGGAGGCGGCTCCAACTCGGGTGGCGGAGGTCTCCCGGTGACCGGCGCCAACGCCATCGGCATCGCAGGCCTCGGCGCAGCGATCGCCGCAGGCGGCGTCGGCCTGGTCCTCGTGACCCGACGCCGCCGCCTCGAAGGCGCAGACGCCTGATCCACTCCGCTCCGGCCCGCCGCCGCCTCGAAGGGGGCGGTAGCTGATCGGGTCCGGCTCGGCGCTGTTGTCCTGAGGGCGTGGACGCCTGATCTGGCTCGCCGCAGCACCAAGGGCACGGACGACGCCAGATCCACTCCGGCCCGGCGCTGGCGCCCTCGTCCTGAGGGCGGGAGCGCCTGACCGGGCTGGGCTCGGTGCGGTCGTCCTGAGGGCGGGAGCGCCTGACCGGGCTGGGCTCGGTGCGGTCGTCCTGAGGGCGGGAGCGCCTGACCGGGCTGGGCCCGGTGCGGTCGTCCTGAGGGTGAGGGTGCCTGATCGGGCTGGGCCCGGTGTCGTCGTCCTGAGGGGGTGCCTGATCGGGTCCGGCCCGCGGAGGTTACAGGCGCCTTCTCCGGCCCACCCCAAGCACTGAAGGCACGGACGCCTGATCCACCAAGGTCCGGCCCGGCGTCAACGCGCCGGGCCGGACCGGTAGGAAGCGACTCCGTCAGTCCAAGCCGGACGCTCATCCGGGCCGAGCGCCGATCCGGGTCCAACCGACGGCTCCCAGAGGCTTGATCCGGCGAGCGGCCGCCTCAACCCCGCTCCGGACCCGGGGCAGATCAACGCCGGCGCGAACAAGCGCCGATCCCGCCCGCCCGATCCAATCGCCAATCGCCCGGCTGCAGCAGGGAGAACTGCACGCGACTCGCCCCAAAGGCCACCCCGCCCCGGACCATCCGGCGAAGATCCGCAAGACACCAGCCATCGCCGTCGGTGGATCTTCCAGGGCTTCGCCGACAGCGCCGGACTGGTAATCTGCTGCGTCGTGACAGACGACGCCCACCCAGCTCAGCGTGGTGGCGGCCCGCTTCGCGAGGACGCTGACGCGACGGCTCAGGTCGTCCAGCACACAGCCGCCGCCAACGCCCCGGATGCGGACCTCCCGGGTCCTCCCGCCGGCGGAGAAACACCTGTTCAGCGCACTGATCCGACGCACCCCTCCGGCCCGCCGCCGACCACCGCTCCCACCAGGCCGCCGGACTACGGACCCCCGCCGGCGCCCCCGGCCCATTACCCCGGCCAGGGAACGGCACCGCCCGCCCCTGCAAATAGGGTCACAAGCGGCACACCAGACAGCTACGGCCCCTTCCACAACACCGCCACCCCCGGAACGCCAACGCCCGGCGCGGGCCCGGCCTACGGCGCACCCCCGGGAACACCACCGCCCGGCCCAGGCCCGACGTACGCCGCACCCCCAACCCCCACAGGCTTCGGCTACGAAGAAACCCCCACCTCAACCCCGCCGAGTTGGTCAGCCACCGACCCCATCTCCGGCGGCGCCCCCACCCCCGACCCGTACGGCTTCTCCGTAGCCCCGGCCGGCCCCCGCATCGAGCCCACCCCCAAGCAGCCCAAGTCCCGCCTCCTCCTCCCCGCCCTCGCCGGCCTCCTCGCCGGGCTGGTGATCTTCGGAACCGGCGGCTGGTTCCTCGGCCGCTCCACCGCCGCCGACCCCGCCCCGGCCCCGACTCAGGCCACCCCCGCGCCCACTGCCGGCGCGCTGCCGCCGTACGAGCAGAACCAGGTGGCGATCAACCAGCCGAAGTTCACCGGCGCGCTTGCGCCGGTCGCGCAGGGCTGGCTGGCTCAGCTCTCCGGCTGTTCGCGCAGCGGCGAGAAGGGTGGCCCGGCGCTCAACAAGGGGGAGAAGACCCGGGTCCGCTGCGAGATGGACGCGATGAGCGTGATCTTCGTCGAGTACGCCACCGTCGCCGATCGGGACAAGGCGGCGGTCAAGACCCTCGGCCAGGCCGTCGACGCTCGCACGCTCACCCCCGGCGCCGGCGACGCCACCCGGAAGGCCACGCCCTCCGGCCGGACCAACGGCAACTACGTTGAGTACGCGTACCAGGCTTCCGGCCGGACCGTCAGCGGCATCTGGTGGGACGACTCCGCCACCCCGGTCGCCGCTTACCTGCTGGCTTACTGGAAGGAAGGGACGGGGCAGAAGTGGGAGCCGATGCGTGACGTCTGGGCCCGCTACGCCTGAAATGCCCCGCAACGTACGTGAGCAGGGCGTGAGCAGGTCTGTGCCGTACGTCCCATCCGCTGCCGAATCATGAGTCCTTGACCGAAGCGGCACTCGCGACCTAGCCTCGCGTTACACAGGTTTGCTCGACCACGCAGGCTAAGCGCACAACATAGATCGCATTACATTACGGCATCACTTCAGGCGCAGGGCGCCGTCGATGCCTCCGCCGCCCGCAGACCGCGCGGGCGGGGGCCAGACATACCCTGAGGTCAGTCCTCGACGCCGTACCTGGCGCCGTTGGTTGATCGCGCCTGCGGTCAGTCGCCTTGGTCGGGCAGCGCCACAGGCAGCCGACGCAGCGATGCGGCGCGGCGAAGGGAGACACGGCGAAGATGACCCTCGAGTGGGTGCTCGTGGTGGCGATCGTCGTTCTCGCCGCCTTCGTGGTGGCCGGCCTGGTCCTGGGCGCCCGTGCGCTGCGTTCCCTGCAGGAGAGCAAGACCGCCGACCGGGACCGCCGGGAGCAGACGCTCGACGACGCCAAGGCCAAGGTCGACGACGCGAACGCGAAGGCCGCGTCCGTACGGGCGGAAGCTGCCGCCGCCAAGGCCGAAGCGACCTCCGCGCGGGCCGAGGCCCGCCGGGTTCTGGAGGCCGCCCACGAGGAGGCCGACACGATCCTCGAACACGCCCACCGCCAGGCGGAGTCGGACGCGGAGCAGGTCCGCGCGGCCGCGCGGCGCAGCGGCGAACGCGAGGTCGCCCTGCTGAACGCGACGGCCAAGGAGCACGCCGCGGAGGTCGAGCGCCGCGCCGCCCGCATCGACGAGCGCGAACGCCTGCACGCCGACGAGGTGGAGCGCCTGGTCGAGCGGGAACGCCGGCTGGCCGCGATGGACACCGACCTGGCCACCCGCGAGGCCGCGCTGACGGTCCGTGAGGCCGAGCTGACCGCCGCCGAGGAGAACCGCCGCAAGGAGCTCGAACGGGTCGCCGGCCTGACCGCCGACGCCGCCCGCGCCGAACTGATCGACACCATCGAGAGCCAGGCCAAGCGCGAAGCCGCGATCCTCATCCGCGACATCGAGAGCGACGCGAAGCACACCGCCGACACCCGCGCCCGGCACATCGTGGTCGACGCGATCCAGCGGATCGCCAGCGAGCAGACCGCGGAAAGCGTGGTCAGCGTCCTGCACCTGCCGAGCGACGAGATGAAGGGCCGGATCATCGGCCGCGAGGGCCGCAACATCCGGGCCTTCGAGTCGACCACCGGCGTCAACCTGATCATCGACGACACCCCGGAAGCGGTCCTGCTCTCCTGCTTCGACCCGGTGCGCCGCGAGGTGGGCCGGCTCACGCTGGAGAAACTGGTCCTGGACGGCCGGATCCACCCGCACCGCATCGAGGAAGTCTTCGACAGCGCCAAGAACGAGGTCGACCGGCTGTGCGAACGCGCGGCCGAGGACGCCCTGGTCGACGTCGGCATCACCGACATCCACCCGGAGCTGGCGACCCTGCTGGGCCGGCTGCGCTACCGCACCAGCTACGGCCAGAACGTCCTCAAGCACCTGGTGGAAACCGCCCACATCGCCGGCATCATGGCCGCGGAACTGGGCCTGGACGTCCCGACGATCAAGCGCTCCGCGTTCCTGCACGACATCGGCAAGGCCCTGACCCACGAGGTGGAAGGCAGCCACGCCCTGATCGGCGCGGACCTGGCCCGCAAGTACGGCGAGTCCGAAGACGTCGTGCACGCCATCGAAGCGCATCACAACGAGGTCCAACCGCAGACCATCGAGGCGGTGCTGACCCAGGCCGCGGACGCCTGCTCCGGCGGCCGCCCGGGCGCCCGCCGCGAAAGCCTGGAAGCCTACGTGAAGCGCCTCGAACGCATCGAAGAAATCGCCGCCGGCAAGGTCGGCGTCGACAAGGTCTTCGCGATGCAAGCAGGCCGCGAAATCCGCGTCATGGTCCGCCCGGACGACGTCGACGACATCGGCGCCGCGGTCCTGGCCCGCGACGTAGCCAAACAAATCGAAGAAGAACTGACCTACCCCGGCCAAATCCGAGTAACAGTAGTCCGCGAATCCCGAGTAACAGAACTAGCCCGCTAACCCAAGCCCAAGCCCAAGTTCAAGAGCAAGTTCAAGAGCAAGAGCAAGAGCAAGAGCAAGTTCAAAATCAGGATGTCGTGCCTGATTGCATGGCCCTGACCGTCGCTCCCGCCGAACGCAGGCTGATTGCACGGATATATCCGGCTTCCGCCGATTGCATGCCAGACCAGGGCTGGACCAGGCCGAGGGCTTGGGGGTCGAAAGCCAGGGCTGGCCTGGGGCTCGGGGTCGAAAGCCAGGGCCGGGCTGGGGCATGGGGTCGGGAGCCGGGCCGGGCCGGGAGCTGGGCCGGGCCGAGAGCTGGGGCTTGGGCCGGGAGCTGGGGCTTGGGGTCGGGAGCTGGGCCGGGGCGGGGGAGCTGGGCCCGGGGAGCTGGGCCTGGAGAACCGGGTCGGGAACTGGGCCGGCGCCGGGGCCGGGCCGGGCCGGGGAGAGCTGGGGCCGGGAGTTGGGCTAGGCCGGGGGAAGCTGGGCCCGGGGAACTGGGCCCGGAGAACCGAACCGGGAATGGTCTATCAGCCCGGAGCAACCCACCGCCCAGCCGAAACCCGCTGACCGCAACCGGCGCGGAATGTTTGCTTGACCACCATCCCAGCTCGGCCTGCCCAACCGACTCCCCTGGACCAACCACAGCGCGGAAGCCAGACCACCAACCGCAAGGGGATCACCAAGGCCGAACCATGCACCCAGCGGCGAGCAACCAAGAACCTGCCCGAAACAGGCCCCCATGCAAGGCGGGGGCCGGGGGTGACCACGCACGGCATAGAAACGATCCACCAGCCGTGCGTGGTCACC
>NZ_JBITLX010000015.1:0-118510 GCF_044465625.1 Actinoplanes sp. NPDC049599 | reverse complement strand
GCCCCTCGTCCGCGCTGCCCTGGGGATCTCGTCGCGGGGGGGGGGGGGGCCCCCCCCCCCCCCCAAACCCCCCCCCCCCCCCGGGGGGGGGCCCCCCCCCCGGCCCCCGCCGTCCCAGCGCAACCACCGAAGCAGGGGAAGGCCAACCCGAAGCAGGGGGAAGGCTCAGACAACTTCTCCGGTAGGAACAGCTCCGACAGGCACCGGCCCAGTAGCCTTCGGCGTCTTACCCTGACGCCGGGTCCGACGCTCCAACCACCCCGCAAACGCCGTAAGCGAAGCGTTGACCGCGATATAGATGATCGCCGCAACAATCGCCGCCGCCACGATATTGCCGAAGTTCGCGGCCAGCGTGTTCACGCCGTCCTGCAGCAACTCCGAATACCCGATGATGTACCCCAGCGCCGTGTCCTTCACCAGCACCACCAACTGGCTGACGATCACCGGAAGCATCGCGCGGGCCGCCTGGGGGACCAGGATCTCGCGCATCACCTGGCTCTTGCGCATCCCGATCGCATAACCGGCCTCGCTCTGCCCGCGCGCCACCGACTTGATGCCCGCCCGGAACGCCTCCGCCAGCACTGAGCCGTTGTACAGCGTCAGGCCGATGACCACCGCCCAGAACGGGTCCATCGGCGCCTCGGTGATGAACGGGACGCCGTAGAAGATGAAGAACATCAGCAGCAGCAGCGGTACGGCCCGGAAGAACTCCACCACCATGCCGGACGGCACGCTCAGCCACCAGTGGTCGGAGAGCCGCCCCACCGAGAAGACGATGCCGAAGATCAGCGAGAGCACCATCGCGACGGCTGCCGCGCTCATGGTCGCCCACAGGCCCGGCAGGATGTAGTCCGTCCAGGTTGACGACTCGGTGAACGGCTTCCACAGCGCCGCCGCCCACTGGCCCTTCTCGTCGAACTTGCGGTAGATCCAGTACACCAGGGCCAGCGCCGCGACGCCGAAGACGCCGGTCAGCACGGCGTTGCGGGCTTTCGCCCGGGGGCCGGGGTGGTCGTAGAGCACAGCGTCGGCGCTCATCGCTTCACCGCCATCCGGTTGGCCAGCCAGCCGAAGGCGTAGCCGGTGGGGATCAGGACGATCGCGAAGGTGCCGGCGAAGACGAGGAAGATCGGGATGACCGCGTCGCCGTTGGCGTTGATGAGTTCCTTCATCGCGTTCGAGGATTCCGCCAGGCCGATCGTGCCGACGATCGTCGAGTTCTTCGCCAGGGCGATGAAGATGCTGCCCAGCGGGGCGATCACCGCGCGCCCGGCCTGCGGCAGGATCACCACGGTCAGGGTCTGGAAGAACGACATGCCGATCGCCCGGGCGGCCTCGGACTGCCCGGCCGGCACGGTGTTGATGCCGGAGCGGATCGCCTCGCACACGAACGCGGCGGTGTAGACCGACAGGCCGATCACGCCGAGCCAGTAGTTGTTGGGGTCGATGTCGTCGGCGACCTCGAGGCCCAGCGTCGAGAACAGGCCGAAGTAGCAGAAGAAGATGATCAGCGTCAGCGGCGTGTTCCGGAACGTGTTGACCCACAGGGTGCCGAAGCCGCGCAGCACGGGAACCGGCGAGACCCGCATCGCGGCGAGCACCACGCCGAGCACGAGCGCGCCCACGGTGCCGGCCGCGGTCAGCTTCAGGATCCAGAGGAATCCCGTCACGTACACGTCGATGTTGCTGGGATCGGAGAAGACGTCCATCGCCCTCACTTCCTCGCGGCGCGGCAGGGAACAACCGGGCGGGGCCGGCGTCGCCGGCCCCGCCCGTCCATCAGACGATCAGCTGCAGTTGGTGAGCTTGGCGACGTCGAGTTCCGGCGCCGCAGTGCCGCTCTTGCCGAGCGAGTTGTCCCACGCCGCCTTGTACGAGCCGTCGGCCGCGGCCGCCTTCAGGATCTCGTTGATCTTGTTGCAGCCCGCGGAGTCGTCCTTCTTGACGCCGACGCCGTAGGGCTCCTCGCTGAACTTCTTGCCGACGACCTTGAACTTGCCGGCGTACTGGTCCTGCGAGGCGTAGCCGGCCAGGATGATGTCGTCGGTGGTGACCGCGTCGACCTGACCGCCGGCCAGCGCCGTCACGCACTTGGAGTACGAGTCGAACTGCTGGAGCTTGGCGTCCTTGTACTCGGTCTGGATCCGCTTGGCCGGCGTGGAGCCGGAGACCGAGCAGACCTTCTTGCCGGCCAGCGACTCCGGGCCGGTGATCGTCGAGGTGGTCGGGACCAGCAGGTCCTGGCCGGCGATGTAGTACGGGCCGGCGAAGTTGACGACCTTCTTGCGCTCGTCGTTGATCGTGTAGGTCGCCACGACCACGTCGACCTGGCCCTGCTGGATGAACGGCTCACGGTTGGACGACACGGTCGTCTTGTATTCGATGCCGGACTCCGGGACGCCGAGACCCTTCGCGATGATCTTCGCGATCTCGATGTCGAAGCCGGTGTAGCTGCCACCGGTCTGCAGGCCGAGGCCCGGCTGGTCGGCCTTGACGCCGAAGACGAGCTTCTTGTCCTTCTCCGCCTTGCCCACGATGCCGCTGGTCGACGAGCCGGAGTCGGATCCGGTGTCGTCGCCGCCACATGCTGCCGCGGCCATCGCCAGGGCGAACGCCCCGACCAATGCCGTCATTCGGGTGATGCGCATCGTCCTGCTCCTCTGACTGGATACAACGAACTGCGGGAAACTACGAATATTCTGAGCTTGTACACCCGATGCAACGGCGCGACATCCGATATGGACGCTCAGTGGGTGAGGATCTTCGAGAGGAAGTCGCGGGCCCGCTCGCTCTTCGGGTTCGCGAAGAACTCGGCCGGCGGGGCCGACTCGACGAGCTGACCGTCGGCCATGAAGACCACCCGGTTGGCGGCGTGCCGGGCGAAGCCCATCTCGTGGGTGACCACGACCATCGTCATGCCCTCGCTGGCCAGCGCCGTCATGACGTCGAGCACCTCACCGACCATCTCCGGGTCGAGCGCGCTGGTGGGCTCGTCGAAGAGCAGCGCCTTGGGCTGCATGGCCAGGGCCCGGGCGATCGCGACCCGCTGCTGCTGACCGCCGGAGAGCTGGGCCGGGTACTTGTCCGCCTGGCTGGCGATGCCGACCCGGTCGAGCAGGCTCATCGCGCGTTCCCGTACCGCTGCGGGCTTTTCGCCGCGGACCTTGACCGGCCCGAGCATGACGTTCTGCAGGATGGTCTTGTGCGCGAAGAGGTTGAACGACTGGAAGACCATGCCGACCTCGCTGCGCAGCCGGGCCAGCGCCTTGCCCTCGGCCGGCAGCACCTGCCCGTCGAAGGTGATGGTGCCGGAGTTGATCGGCTCGAGCCGGTTGATCGCGCGGCACAGCGTCGACTTGCCCGACCCGGACGGTCCGATCACGACGACCACCTCGCCGCGGGCGACCGACAGGCTGACATCCTGCAGGACGTGCAGGGGTCCGAAGTACTTGTTGACGCCGTCGAGGACGATGAGAGGCTCGCTTGTCGGCACCGTCGGACCACCGTCCCGTCGTTGGGTTCACTCGGATGGGGTCACTCTAGGGTCGCGGTTGTATCGGTTCACGCCGAGATAGGTCACGGAGCGGTAACTGTGCAGGTGTACACCCGAAGGGATGTCCACGATGAGCGGTATGGCTGACGCCGATCCGACAGATGGGCTCTGGCGCTGGAGCGTCGCGGGACGCCCGGATGCGGCATTGGTGCACCAGGCGCTGTCGGGTGCGTTGCAGCGTCCGGTGACGACTCTGGACGCGCCCGCCGACGGCGCGGTGCTCTGCGACATCTGGCAGGTCGGCGGCGACTTCCCGACCGAGATCGAGTGCTTCCTGGCGCCGCACGACGTCGCCGAGGCGACCATCGCCAGCGCGGTGGCGGTCCGGCTCGGCGCCGACCTGCTGCTGCCGGACGACACCCTCAACCCCACCCGGTACGTGCTGGCCGAGCCGGACGGGACGCTGCGGGCCGTGCACGTCGACGAAGTGGAGACCGACGACGGTACGGAGCGCCGGCACCTGCGCCCCTGCACGGGCGCCGATCCGGCGTGTGCCCGCGGCCCGGGTTGCGGACGTTCGCGGTTCAAGCCGGTCCCGACGCCGGAGCGACCCGCGGCGGCTTAGGGACTACCCTGGTCAATTGCCATGACTACCGAGACTTCTCCCGCCGCCGCCCGCACCTACGACGTGCGCACCTACGGCTGCCAGATGAACGTGCACGACAGCGAGCGCATCTCCGGCCTCATGGAGGGCGCGGGCTACGTGCGGGCCGCGGATGCCGACGCGGCGGACGTGGTCGTCTTCAACACCTGCGCGGTACGGGAGAACGCCGACAACCGCCTCTACGGCAACCTCGGCCACCTGCGCCCGACCAAGCTGAAGAACCCGGGCATGCAGATCGCGGTCGGCGGCTGCCTGGCCCAGAAGGACCGCGGCGACATCGTCAAGCGCGCGCCCTGGGTGGACGTGGTGTTCGGCACGCACAACATCGGCTCGCTGCCGGCGCTGCTCGAACGCGCCCGGCACAACCAGGAGGCCGAGGTCGAGATCCTCGAGTCGCTCGAGGTCTTCCCGTCGACGCTGCCGACCCGCCGCGAGTCGACCTACGCCGGCTGGGTGTCGATCTCGGTGGGCTGCAACAACACCTGCACCTTCTGCATCGTCCCGGCGCTGCGCGGCAAGGAGAAGGACCGCCGCCCCGGCGACGTGCTCGCCGAGGTCGAGGCGCTGGTGGCCGAGGGCGTGCTCGAGGTCACTCTGCTCGGCCAGAACGTCAACTCCTACGGCGTGGAGTTCGGCGACCGGCTGGCGTTCGGCAAGCTGCTGCGGGCCTGCGGCGCCGTGCCAGGGCTGGAGCGGGTCCGGTTCACCAGCCCGCACCCGAAGGACTTCACCGACGACGTGATCGCCGCGATGGCCGAGACGCCGAACGTCTGCCACTCGCTGCACATGCCCCTGCAGTCCGGCTCCGACCAGGTGCTCAAGGCGATGCGCCGCAGCTACCGGGCGGAGAAGTACCTCGGCATCATCGACAAGGTCCGCGCCGCGATGCCGGACGCCGCGATCACCACGGACATCATCGTCGGCTTCCCGGGCGAGACCGAGGACGACTTCGAGCGCACCCTCGAGGTGGCCCGGGCGGCCCGCTTCTCCAGCGCCTTCACGTTCCAGTATTCGAAGCGCCCGGGCACCCCGGCCGCGACGATGGCCGAGCAGCTGCCCAAGCAGGTCGTCCAGCAGCGTTACGAGCGGCTGATCGCGACGCTCGAGGAGACCTCCTGGGCGGAGAACAAGAAGCAGCTGGGTCGCGAGGTCGAGGTGCTGGTCGCGACCGGCGAGGGCCGCAAGGACGAGCGCACCGGCCGGATGAGCGGCCGGGCCCGGGACGGCCGGCTGGTGCACTTCGCGACCGGCGAGCTCACCGGCATCCGGCCCGGCGACCTGGTCACGACCGTGATCACGTACGCGGCCCCGCACCACCTGAACGCCGACGGCGCGCCGCTGAGCCACCGCCGCACCCGGGCCGGCGACGCGCACGAGGCCGGCCGGGCCCCGCGCACCTCCGGCGTGACCCTGGGCCTGCCGACCGTGGGCGTGCCGGCGCCGCTGCCCGCGACCACCGGCGGCTGCGCGCTGTAAGCCTCAGGAAGCACGGTTCCGAGCCGATTCGGGAGCCGTGCTTCTGCGCTGGTATGCCGTGCTCTCCTTCGCCCTGGTGGCGGCGTACCCCGTGCTGTCCTACGACGCCCGCGCGATCCCTTTCCTGCTGGTCACGCTCGCTGCCGTGCCCGCGGTGCTGGCCGGCGTCCGGCGGAGCCGGGTCGGCGCCCGGCAGCCCTGGTGGCTGCTGCTGGCCGGCCTGGTGGTCTTCCAGGCCGGCAACCTGACCTGGCTCTGGGCGGTCTACGGCCAGCACCGGCTCAGCGGCGACGGCACCGCGGCGGACCTGCTGTTCAGCGTGGCGAACCTGCTGATGCTCGCCGGCGCGATGGTCGTGGTGGTACGGCGCGGCCGGCGGGACATCGGCGGCGTCATCGACTCCGCGATCGCGGCGCTGGCCCTCGGCGGCCTGCTCTGGGACACCGTCCTGCTGCCGCAACTGACCGAGGCCGGCGCCCCGATGGCCCGGCAGGGCGCCCTCTTCGTCAACGTTCTGGTCATGGCCGGTTCGCTGGGGGCGTTGCTGAGGGTCTCGCTGGTGGCGGCCGAGCGGCTGCCGGCCGTGTGGATGCTGGCCGGGGGCCTGGGCGCCGGCCTGTTCGGCAACCTCGCCGCGGCGATGACGATCGACTCGGCCACCGGCGTCCGGGCCGACTGGACCAACATGCCGTTCATGGTCGGCTACGTCCTCCTCGGGTGCGCCGCGCTGCACTCGTCGGCGCCCCGGATCACCGAGCCCGGTCCACAGCCGCGCGATGATCTCTCGATCGCCCGGCTCACCTTCCTCGGCATCATGACGGCGCTGATCCCGCTGGTCGGCGGCGGCCGGGTGATCTTCGGGCTGCCCACCGACGGATTGTTGATCGCGGTCGGCTCGGCGTTCGTGATCCCGCTGGTCATGATCCGCGTCGCCCGGGTGGCCGGTCAGCGCCGACGGGCGGAATCCGCCCTGCTGCGGATGGCGACCCACGACGCCCTCACTGGCCTGCCCAACCGCGCCGCCTGCCTGGACCGGCTGGAGACCGACCTGACCACCCTGCGCGCCGCCCACCCCGCCACGCCCGGGCTGGCCGTGCTCTTCACCGACCTCGACGGCTTCAAGCCGGTGAACGACCGGCTCGGGCACGCCGCCGGGGACCAGCTGCTGATCGAGGTCGCCGCCCGGCTCCGCGGCTGCGTCCGCGAGCAGGACCTGGTGAGCCGGTTCGGCGGCGACGAGTTCGTGGTGGTGTGCCGCGACGACGATCCGCGGGCCGCGGTCGAGGCGATCTGCGCGCGGATCCGCGAGATGGTGGAGCGCCCGCTGACCGTGGGCGGGGAGACCGTCCGCATCGGCCTGAGCGTCGGCGTGGCCTTCGCCGATCCGGCCGTCACCACCGACGACCTGGTCGGCCGCGCCGACCTCGCCATGTACGCCGCCAAGCAGACCAAGTCGATCGGCACCCTCAGCCTGGCCCTGGCCTGATCACCAGCTGATGCCGGCCCGCTCGGCCCGCGCCACACCCCAGTCATAGAGCGCCCGGCGGGAAGGCACCCGGCTGGCCAGGCAGAACTCGCAGCCCGGCGCCGAGGTCGTGCGGCAGGCGCCGGTGCCGCGTTGGGGCTGGGGGGTGGCGCCGCCGTACCGGGGATGATGGCGGGATGGATCTCCGCTTCGCCGACGTGACCGCCGCCCGCCCGATCGTGGACCGGCACCTGAGCCCGACGCCGCTGTCGTCCTACCCGGCCCTGGACCTGGCGACCGGGGCCACCGTGCTGGTCAAGCACGAGAACGCGCAGCCGGTCGGCGCGTTCAAGGTGCGTGGTGGCCTCACGCTGCTGGCCGGCCTGTCCGCGGCCGAGCGGGCGCGCGGCACGGTCAGCTACTCGACCGGCAACCACGCGCGGTCGCTTGCGTACGCCAGCAAGGTCTACGGCGCGCCGTGCACCGTGGTGATGCCGGCCGCGGCCGCCCCGGCCAAGGCGGCCGCGGTGGCGGAGCTGGGCGCCGAGGTGATTCTGCACGGCGCTGACCTGGAGGCCGCCCAGCACCACGCCGAGGCGCTCGCCGAGCGCACCGGCGCGCGGCTGGTCAGCCCGGGGGACACCCCGGAGCTGCTGGCCGGGGTGGGCACGCTCTACCTGGAGATCTTCGAGGCCCGGCCGGACATCGAGGTGCTGTTCGTGCCGGTGGGCAGCGGCACGGGCGCGGGCGCGGCCACCGTGGTGGCCCGCGAGCTGGCCCCGGCCTGCCAGGTCATCGCCGTCCAGTCCGAGCAGTCCCGGGCGGCGCACGACTCCTGGCGCTCCGGCACGCTGGAACGGCGTCCGAACCGCACCCGCGTCGACGGCCTGGCCACCGGCCGCGGCTTCGCCCTGCCCCAGCAGCTCCTGCGCGCCGGCCTGGCCGACTTCGTGCTGGTCACCGACGACGAGGTCAGCGCGGCGCAGCGGTTGCTGGCGGAGACCGCGGACACCGTCGCCGAGGGTGCGGGCGCGGCCGCGCTGGCCGGGCTGCTGGCCCGCCCGGACCTGTGCCGGGGCAGGCGGGTGGCCGTCGTCTGCACCGGCGGCAACGCGACCGACGCGGAACGAGCCGCACTGGGCGCGGCGTGACCGGAGCACCCAGCAAGAGTCCCGCCGGTCAGCCCGACTCACATCGGTGGGCTGGCGGCGGGACTCTGTGCGCGTACCGGAAGGGTTTTATCCTGCTTGCTCGGCCAGGGAGAGGAACTGGCGCTTCGAGGCCAGCGCCTGCTCGGCCTCCTTGATGCGCTTGGCGTCGCCCGCGGCCTGGGCCCGGGCCAGCCGCTGCTCGGCCTCGGCGACCTGCTCGCGCATCTGCTGGAGCAGCGGGTTGTCCTGCGGGGTGGTCTTGCGCCACGCCGAGTCCATCGCCACCCGGATGCGCTCCTCGGCGGTCCGCCAGCGGCGGTCCAGCGAGGCGGTCGACTCGCGGGGCACCCGGCCGGCATCGTGCCAGGCCGCCTGGAGGTCACGGAGCTTGTTCTGCGCGCCGCGCGGGTCGGCGTCGACGTCCAGGGCCTCGACCTCGGCCAGGATCGCCTGCTTCTTCTCCAGGTTGCCCTTGAACTCGGCGTCGCGGGCCGAGAAGACCTCGCTGCGCCGGCTGAAGAAGGCGTCCTGGGCGGCCCGGAAGCGTTCCCAGAGGCGCTGCTCGGCCTCCTTGGCGGCGCGGGGCGCGGCCTTCCACTCGTTCATCAGGTCCTTGAGCCGGTTGGCCGTGGTTGACCACTCGGTCGATTCGGCCAGCGTCTCGGCCTCCTTGACCAGCTCCTCCTTGGCGGTCTGCGCCTGCTTGCGCTGACCGTCGAGGGTGGCGAAGTGGGCGCCGCGGCGGCGGGTGAAGCCGTCCCGGGCAGTCGCGAAGCGCTTCCACAGCTCGCCGTCGGTCTTCTTGTCGACGCCGCGGATGGTCTTCCACTCGTCGAGGATCTCCTTGAGCCGGTCGCCCGCGCTCTTCCACCCGGTCGACTCGGCGGCGATCGTCTCCGCCTCCTCGACCAGGGCGGTCTTGCGCGCCAGCGCCTCGCCGCGGGCCACCTCGCGGGCGGCCTTGGCCTCGCCGGCCTTCTCCTCGGCGACCGTGGTCAGCCGGTCGAGGCGGGCGGCGAGCCCGTCGATGTCGCCGACCACGTGCGCCTCGTCCAGGCCGGCCCGGATCCGCTTCACGCTGGTCAGCGAGTGCGCGGCGTCGGCCGCGCCGGACTTGAGCCGGGCCTCGATGAGGTCGACCTCGGTCACCAGGTCCGCGAAGCGCCGGGCGAAGTGGGCCAGGCCCTCCTCGGGTGTGCCCGCCTGCCACGAGCCGACCACGCGGTCGCCCTCGGCCGTCTTCACATACACGGTGCCGTCGGCATCCACGCGCCCGAAGGCCGTCCAGTCGTTCATGAGCCCACCCTCGTTCTCCCGGCTGCGCGAGCCTCGCTGCTCGCGGCTGCCGCCATAGCGCAGTCGAATGCCATCATTCCACCGGCATTCTTTCTCGCGCATTGTCACAGGTCCAACCCGGTTCCGGGGAAGCGCCCGCGAACGACCGTGACCAGCCCGTTACGGTGGCTCCGTGCCATTGCTCCCATCTCCCGGAGTCGTCGCGGTCGTCGGACCCACCGCGGCCGGCAAATCCGCCCTCAGCATCGCGCTCGCGCACGCCCTGGGCGGCGAGGTGGTCAACGCCGACTCGATGCAGCTCTACCGGGGTATGGACATCGGCACCGCCAAACTGACCCCTGACGAGCGGGAAGGCGTCCCGCACCACGTGCTGGACGTCTGGGACGTGCGCGAGCCGGCGAGTGTCGCGGCGTACCAGGAGCTGGCCCGCGCGGCCGTCGACGACATCGTGGCGCGGGGCCGGGTGCCGCTGCTCGTCGGCGGGTCGGGGCTGTACCTCCGGGCAGTTCTGGAGGAATTTGAGTTTCCCGGTACGGATCCCGGCATTCGGGAGCGACTGGAGCGGGAGCTCGCCGCCGTGGGACCGGCGCCGCTGCACGCCCGGCTGCGCACGCTCGACGAGCCCGCCGCCGACAAGATCCTGCCGTCGAACGGCCGGCGCATCGTCCGCGCGCTGGAGGTGATCGAGCTGACCGGCGCGCCGTTCACCGCGGCGCTGCCGTCGCCGACGCCGTACTACCCCTCGGTGCAGATCGGGGTGGATCGCGACACCGAGGAGCTGGACCGGCGGATCGCCGACCGGGTGGACCTGATGTGGGCGGCCGGGCTGCCGGCCGAGGTGCGCGGGCTGGCCGGGCTGCGCGAGGGCCGGACGGCGAGCCGGGCGCTGGGCTATCAGCAGGCGCTGGCCCAGCTCGACGGCGCGCTGATCGAGGAGCAGGCGATCGAGGAGACCGTCCGGGCCACCCGCCGGTTCGTCCGCCGGCAGCGCTCCTGGTTCCGCCGCGACCCGCGGATCACCTGGCTCGACGGCGGGTCGCCGACCCTGAGGCAGGACGCGTTGGCGGCCTGTGCCGCGGCTGCGCGATGATGGACCGCGTGTTGTTCACCAAGGGCCATGGCACCGGCAACGACTTCGTCATCCTCGGCGACCCGGACGGGGTGCTCGAGCTGGCCCCCGCGCTGGTCGCCGCCCTCTGCGACCGGCACCGCGGGATCGGCGCCGACGGCGTGCTGCGGGTCGTGCGCAGCGCCAAGCACCACGACGGCGTCGCCTACGCGGGCGAGGCCGAGTGGTTCATGGACTACTGGAACGCCGACGGCTCGTCCGCCGAGATGTGCGGCAACGGCGTCCGCGTCTTCGCCCGCTACCTGGTGGCCAACGGCCTGGCCACGCCCGGCCCGGCGGGCCTGCCGGTGGCGACGCGGGCCGGTGTCGTGCGCGCGCTGGTCGGCGCGGACACCATCTCCGTCCACATGAACACCCCCCGGGTGTACGCGGCCAGCACCGCGACCGTCGGCCAGCTCACCTTCCCGGGCGTCGCGGTGAACTGCGGCAACCCGCACCTGGTCTGCGGCCTGCACGACAGCCTGCCGCTGTCCTCGCTCGACCTGCACGTGCCGCCCGGCTTCGACCCCGCGCTGTTCCGGTCCGGGGTGAACGTCGAGTTCACCACGCCGGGCGCGCCGGTCGAGGGCGCCGACCTGCACGTGCACATGCGGGTCTACGAACGCGGCTCGGCCGAGACGCTGTCCTGCGGCTCCGGCGCGCTGGCGGTCGGCGCGGTGGCGTTGCGCGACGCCGGGCTGGCCGAGGGCGTGGTCGCGGTGGACCTGCCGGGCGGCCGGCTGACCGTCACCCACCGCGACGGCGACTGGTGGCTGGCCGGGCCCGCCGTGCTGGTGGCCACGGGCGAGGTCGACCCGGCGGCCCTGTCCTGATGGCCGGGCTGCACCGCGTGGCACACCGCGGGTATTCCGCCGTCGCGCCCGAGAACACCCTGCCGGCCCTGGCCGCCGGGGTGCTGGCCGGCGCGACACTCATCGAGTTCGACGTGCGCACCACCGCCGACGGCGTGCCCGTGGTGATCCACGACCGGACGGTCGACCGCACCACCGACGGCACCGGCCACGTCGCCGAGCTGACCCTGGACGAGATCGCCGCGCTGGACGCCGGCTCCTGGTTCTCCCCGGCATACGCGGGCACCCGGATCCCGCTGCTGCGCGAGGTCATCGACCTGCTCCGGGCGCCCGGGCCCGAGCTGCTGCTGGAGATCAAGCCGCCGGCCACCCTGGAACAGGTGAAAGTGATCATCGGCCAGGTCATCGAGGCGGGGCTGCTGGAGCGGACGGTCGTGCAGAGCTTCGACCCGGCCGTGGTGCGGCTGGCCGGCGAGGTCGCCCCGGAGGTGCGCCTGGGCCTGCTCCGGCACGGCTTCGACGACGAGCAGGAACGCGTCGCCCGGGAACTGGGCATCAGCTACGTCAACCCGGACCTGCGCGCGGTGCTCGCCGAGCCGGCCACGGTGGCGGCGCTGGCCGGCTCGGGCGTCGGGGTCATGCCCTGGACGCCCAACGACCCGTCGGTGTGGGAGCCGCTGGTGGCGGCCGGGGTGGCCGGCCTGATCAACGATCGGACCGGCGAGCTCACCGGTTGGACCATCGCCCGCGGCCTGGCCTGATCGTCTCGGACCAGCCCAGGCCCCGGTGCGTCAGAAGGTGGCCTCGGGGGCCATGTCCAGCTCGGCCTCGGGGACGGCCGCCGGGTTGGCCGGGGCGTGCGCGGTGCCCTTGACCACCGCGCGGATCGCCGCCGCCACCGCCGGGGTGACCCGCGGGTCGAAGACGCTCGGCACGATCACCGTCGGGTTGAGCTTGTCGTCGCCCACCACGTTGGCGATCGCCATCGCCGCGGCCAGCGCCATCTCCTCGGTGAACTCCTCGGCGCTGACGTCGAGCATGCCGCGGAACACGCCGGGGAAGGCCAGCACGTTGTTGATCTGATTGGGCTGGTCCGAGCGCCCGGTGGCGACCACCGCGGCGTGCTGACGGGCCGCCCGCGGGTCGACCTCCGGGTCGGGGTTGGCCAGGGCGAACACGATCGACTTGTCCGCCATCCGGGCGATGTCGTCACCGGTGAGCAGGTTCGGCGCGCTCACCCCGATGAACACGTCCGCGCCCACGATCGCCCCGGCCAGGTCGCCGGAGTAGTTGTCGCGGTTGGTGTGCTCGGTGAGCCACTGCCAGGTCGGGTTGAGGTCGTCCATGCCGCGGTGCAGGGCGCCCCGGCGGTCGTACGCGATGATGTCGCCCACGCCCTGGCGCAGCAGCAGCTTCATGATCGCGGTGCCCGCGGCCCCCGCGCCGGAGACCACGACCCGGACGTCGGCCAGGTTCTTGCCGACCACCCGCAGCGCGTTGGTCAGCGCGGCCAGCACGCAGATCGCGGTGCCGTGCTGGTCGTCGTGGAAGACCGGGATGTCCAGCAGCTCGCGCAGCCGCATCTCGATCTCGAAGCACCGCGGCGCCGCGATGTCCTCCAGGTTGATCCCGCCGTACGCCGGGGCGATCGCCTTGACGATCGCCACGATCTCGTCGGTGTCCTGGGTGTCGAGCACCACCGGCCAGGCGTCCACCCCGCCGAAGCGCTTGAAGAGGGCGGCCTTGCCCTCCATCACCGGCATCGCCGCGTACGGGCCGATGTTGCCCAGGCCCAGGACGGCCGAGCCGTCGCTGACCACGGCGACCGTGTTGCGCTTGATGGTGAGCCGGCGCGCGTCGGCCGGGTTCTCCGCGATGGCCATGCAGACCCGCGCCACGCCCGGGGTGTACGCCCGGGACAGTTCATCGCGGTTGCGCAGGGCGACCTTCGAGTTGACCTCGATCTTGCCGCCCAGGTGCAGCAGGAAGGTGCGGTCGGAGACCTTGCGGACGTCGACGCCGTCCTGCTCCTCCAGCTGCTTGACCACCTGGTCGGCGTGGCTGGAGTCGGCGGTGTCGCAGGTGAGGTCGACGAGCACCCGGGTGGGGTCGGAGTCCACCACGTCGAGGGCCGTCACGATCGCACCGGCCTCGCCGACGCAGGTGGTGAGCCGGCCGATGGATGAGGCGTCGGCGGTCACGGCGATACGGATCGTGATCGAGAATCCTGCACTGGGCAGGCGGGTGGTCACCACGGTGTTCCCTCCGTCGTTGGCGGGTGCGTACCCGCATTCTTGCGCTTCGGGAATACCGGGTACCAATCCGGTGGTTATCTCCAGAGTCAGACACTCCTGCGACAACGCCCCGCCGGGTTATGTGGATGCGCCGGCCCGCCCGGCGTGCCACGATCGGGCGGAGGAGGTCACCTTTTGCGTACTGAGGCATTGGAACCGGAAGTCACCACCGGCGAGCTGGAGCTCGAGGAGCGCCACTCGCTGCGGCGGGTAGCCGGTCTCTCCACCGAGCTCACGGACATCACCGAGGTCGAGTACCGCCAGCTGCGGCTCGAACGGGTCGTCCTGGTCGGCGTCTGGACCGGCGGCAGCATCGCCGACGCGGAGAACTCGCTCACCGAGCTCGCCGCGCTGGCCGAGACGGCCGGTTCCGAGGTGCTCGAGGGCCTCATCCAGCGCCGCAGCCAGCCCGACGCGGCCACCTTCATCGGCCGCGGCAAGGTCGACGAGCTGCGCGACGTGGTCATCGCCACCGGCGCCGACACGGTCATCTGCGACGGCGAGCTCTCGCCCTCCCAGCTCCGCAAGCTCGAGGAGCAGGTCAAGGTCAAGGTCGTCGACCGGACCGCGCTGATCCTGGACATCTTCGCCCAGCACGCGAAGAGCAAGGAAGGCAAGGCCCAGGTCGAGCTGGCCCAGCTGCAGTACCTGCTGCCCCGGCTGCGCGGCTGGGGTGAGTCGCTGTCCCGCCAGGGCGGTGGCGCGGGCGGGTCGGGCGGCGGCGTCGGCACCCGCGGTCCCGGTGAGACCAAGATCGAGACCGACCGCCGGCGGATCAACACCCGGATCTCCAAGCTCAAGCGCGAGATCAAGGCGCTCCGCACGGTACGCCAGACGAAGCGCGCCAAGCGCACCAACAGCGGCGTGCCCGCGGTGGCGATCGCCGGCTACACCAACGCCGGCAAGTCGAGCCTGCTCAACCGCCTCACCTCGGCGGGCGTGCTGGTGGAGGACGCGCTGTTCGCGACCCTCGACCCGACGACCCGCCGGACGGCCGCCGAGGACGGGCGCGTGTTCACGCTCTCCGACACGGTCGGCTTCGTCCGGCACCTGCCGCACCACATCGTCGAGGCGTTCCGCTCGACGCTGGAGGAGGTCGCGTACTCGGACCTCATCGTGCACGTGGTGGACGGCGCGCACCCCGACCCCGAAGGTCAGGTCTCGGCGGTCCGCGAGGTGCTCGGCGAGGTGGGTGCCGACCGCATCCCCGAGCTGCTGGTCGTCAACAAGATGGACGCGGCCGACGAGGAGACCATCCTGCGGCTGAAGCGGGCCTGGCCGGACGCGGTGTTCGTGTCGGCGCGCTCGGGGCTGGGCATCGAGGCGCTGCACGCGGCGATCGCCGCCCGGCTGCCCCGGCCGGCGGTGGACCTACGGGTGCTGCTGCCGTACGACCGGGGTGATCTGGTGGCCCGGATCCACCGCACCGGGCAGGTGCTGGAGACCCGGCACACCGAGCAGGGCACCGAACTGCGGGTGCGGGTGGGCGACCAGCTGGCCGCCGAACTCGAGAACTTCCTGGCGCCCTGAGCCGCCGACCCGGCTGACCAGGGTTGATCCACGCGTAACACCGACACGAGACGCCGCATGCGACACTGATCGGATGCGGCGTCTCGTGTTCCCGGCCATCCTCGCCACCGGGTTGGTGATGATGGGGGCCGTCCCCGCCTCCGCCGAGCCCGCTCCCGCGGTGACCTCGGCCAAGGCCGCGGCCGGCAAGAAGGTCTGTAAGGTCACCGACCCGGCGCTGCCGGAGCTGTCGGGGATCGTGGCCACCAAGAACGGCTTCGTGGTGGTGAACGACGGCGCCGACGAGGTCAGCCGGCGCAAGGTCTTCTTCCTCGACGACGATTGCGACATCACCAAGCGCGTCGACTACCCGTCCCGCCCGCTCGACACCGAGGACCTGGTCCTCTCCCCGGACGGCGACACGCTGTGGATCGCGGACACCGGCGACAACAGCGCCCGCGACGGCAGCGGCGACACCCGCCGCACGATCGGCCTCTGGTCGATGCCGATCAGCGGCGCCAAGGAGCCGAGGATCCACCGCCTGACCTACCCGGACGGCGACAAGCACGACGCGGAAGCACTCCTGTTCACCGGTGACGGCACGCCGATCATCGTGACCAAGGAAGTCACCGGCAAGACGCTGCTCTACACGCCGACGGCCGCGCTGAAGGCGGGCAGCGAAGAGGGCGTGCCGCTGAAGCGGGCGGGCGAGATCGAGCTGCCGAGCAGCGACACCCCGGGCATCCCGATCGCCCGGCTGGCACAGACCACGGTCACCGGCGGTGCGGTCGCGCCGGGCGGCGGCCGGGTCACCCTGCGGACCTACCTGGACGCGTACGAGTGGGACGTGGCCGACGGCGACGTGCTCGGCGCCCTGAAGAACAAGCCCCGCAAGACCCCGCTCCCGAACGAGCCGTTCGGCGAAGCGATCACCTACAGCAACGACGGCAAGCTGTACTACACGGTCTCGGACATGGGCACGGGCGCCGACCAGGACGCCACGAACTACATCCTGAGCTACACCCCGGCCACGAAGATCGTCGAAGCCAAGTCGGACGCGGCGGCGGAAACCGACAGCGGCGCCTCCTGGTACTCCGACCTGAGCCTGACCGACATCACCTACCTGATCGGCGGCGTCGGCGTGCTCGGCGCGCTGCTGGTGGGCGCGGGCGTGATCGGCATCATGCGGGCCCGCAAGAAGCGCAAACTCGACCCACCGACAAAGCCGGACCCGACCGACGCCGACCCCCTGGACGCCAGAACCGAGCTGCTGTCGGTCGGCGGAGCACCGCAACGCCCAGGCGTCTACGGCGGCAACCGCCCACCGGCGGGAGCCCCATCGGGCCCGGGCGTGTACGGCGCGAAACCGGCGGCGCCGGCGAAGGGAAAGGGCGTCTACGGCGGCGGCCAGCAAGGGGGTCGCCCCGGTGGTCCGCCTGCGGCTCCCGCTCCCGGCGGCGGTCGCCCGGGTGGTCCGCCTGCGGCTCCCGCTCCCGGCGGCGGTCGCCCCGGTCAGGGTGGCCGCCCCGGTCAGGGCGGTCGCCCCGGCCAACCCGGCGCTCGTCCGGGCCAGGGTGGCCAGCCGCCGATGCGTCCCGGCCCGCCGCCGGCGCGTCCTGGACAGGGCGGTCAGCCCAGCGGACGCCCGGGCGGCGGCGTCTACGGAGCCCCGCCACCCCCGCCGGCAAGCGGCCGTCCACCGGCCGGAGGACCGCAACGCCCATCCGGCTTCATCGGCCAGGGCGGCGGCGGGCAGCCCGGCAACGGGCAGCGCGGCGGCAACCCGCAGGGCGGAAGGCAGCCGGGCCGACCGGACGACGGGCGGCAGGGCAACGGGATGAACAACTACGCGGACCTGAACGCGCCCCGGCAGGGGACCGAGGGCCGCTTCGGGAACCCGGGCTACGGTCGAGGCCCCCGCAACTACTGATCACAGTGCATCGGACCGGCCAGGCCGCTGTCGCCACCTCGGTGGTGAGAGCGGCCTGTTCTGTTATCGCGGGAAAATCCGGCTCGCGTCCGGTAGGCGGGTGTGGTTCAAGTGGTGGGGCGTCGCAGCTCGTCGGAGTGTTCAGGACCGGGGGCGGGTCGCGGCTGTTCGGGGTGCGCGGTGCGCCTCAGTCCGCTTCGAGTCGTGGCGCTCCTTGCCCGGCCGATCAGTTCGCGTGGCTCCCGGATTCGTGCGGCCCTTCGGTTGCTCGACTTTCGCCATGTGGCGGAGCCCTTAAGCGCCTTGACTTTCGGCGTCCGCGGAGGTCGGGCAGCGTCTCGAAGTTCTCGCCGAGGATTTCGGGACCTCGGGTCGACCGGCGCGATGCAAGATTCACTTCAAGGGCCGGCTGAGCTGAGCGTCCTTCTTGGGGCAACGACGACAGCCCGCAACCAGCTCTCGGGCACCCGCAGTGGCCGACGATGTCTGACATCACTCATATGGCGCTCGCACCGAGGGGCAGCAGCCGACCGCCTCACAGATCTTGGAAAGCAGGGGCGGTCGACTTTCACCATTCAGTGCCGTCGCAGCCTCAGCGGCAGCTTTCCCGCAGATCTTGATGAGCTAGAACGTTTTAGCCGCACCCCACCGTTACAAGGTCCACTACTCGTGCCCCTTTCCTCCTGAAATGAACCCCTCAACCTCCACTACCACCATTCCGCATACCGGACGAACCCGGCAACGGGCTGGATCACCGGGGGACCGTGATCCAGAAATGGCGAAAGTCGAGTGGTTGCGCGTCCCCTTGAGTTCGCGCCCGTCCTCGGGATTTGCGCGGTCCTTTGGATGTGCGCGATCCCTTGATCTGCGCGGTCCTCGGGACTCGCGCGGTCCTCGGGAATCGCGCGGCCGTTTGGTTCGCACGCTATCGGGATACGCGCTGCCGCTGGTTCGCGTAGCCCGTTGGTTCGCACGCTATCGGGATACGCGCTGCTGTTGGTTCCCGTAGCCCGTTGGTTCCCGTAGCCCGTTGGTTCGCGCGGCCCGCCGCCGCCTGCCCGCCGCCGCGGCCTCTTGGCTCGTGCCGCGTTTGTGGGTGTCGGTTCGTGGTGGCTCCGGACCGCGGCGGTTCCGGCTGCATTGCCACATCCGGCTTGCGCGGGCCCATTTCGATTCATGCGGCGCGCGACGGCCGGTTTTGGTTCGCGGTCATCTTGGATTTCGCGCAGCCAAGCTCGGTTCGCCCGGCCGATTGGCTTCGCGGGCGCGTTTCGGCCGTCTCCCGGTTCGCAGCTGGCTTCAGCTCGTGCGGCTGGCGGTGGCCCGTGCGGCTGGCGGTGACCCGCGCAGCTGGCGGTGGCCCGCGCAGCTGGCGGTGGCCCGTGCGGCTGGCGGTGGCCCGTGCGGCTGGCGGTGGCTCGTGCGGCTGGCGGTGGCCCGTGCGGCTGGCGGTGACCCGCGCAGCTGGCGGTGGCCCGCGCAGCTGGCGGTGGCCCGTGCGGCTGGCGGTGGCCCGTGCGGCTGGCGGTGGCCCGTGCGGCTGGCGGTGGCCCGTGCGGCTGGCGGTGGCCCGTGCGGCTGGCGGTGGCCCGCGCGGCTGGCGGTGGCCCGCGCAGCTGACGGTGGCCCGCGCGGCTGGCGGTGACCCGTGCAGCTGACGGCGATCCGGTCGGATGGCGGAGACTCGCCCAACTCGCAGAGACTCGCCCAGCAGGTAGGGTTTGCGCCCCGCAGGCGGGGAATCAAACCAGCCGATTCGTGTCGTGGGACCCGCTCCACCGACTTCGGTCCCAGCCGGCTCTGACTCGCGCGGCCGCCCTTGGTCCTGGCCCGTGGTTGGTCCTGTTCCGCGGTCGGCTCCGGCTCGCGAGGCAGACCCCGGCAAGCGATCTCGCTGAGCCAACCAACCTTCATGGCCCGACTGAACCCGCCAAGCTCAACCGCTCACGATCACAGTGCCGCCGGGCCGCCGTGCCGCTCACGGCCACCATGCCGCCCGACCCATCGCGCCGCCCGACCGCAGTTCCGCCCATGACCACCGAACCGCCCGGCCTGCCACGCCGCCGAACCGCCCACGCCGCCGAACCGCCCACGCCGCCGAACCGCCCACGCCCCAACCCGCGATCCACCCCGGCGGGCCGGCCGAGGCAGATCGTCGGCAGAGCCAGCGGGAGCTGCCCGCCGGAGCCAGCCGGCCGGAGCCAGCCGGCCGGAGCCAGCCGGCCGGAGCCAGCCGCCGTACCCGAACTCAGACCCGGCGCAGGACCGCGACCACGCGGCCCATCACCGTCGCGTCGTCCCCCGGGATCGGGTCGAAGGCCGGGTTCGCCGGCATCAGCCACACGTGCCCCTCCCGCTGCCGGTAGCTTTTCACCGTCGCCTCGCCGTCGATCATCGCGGCCACGATGTCGCCCACGTTCGCCGTCGGCTGCTGGCGGACCACCACCCAGTCCCCGTTGCAGATCGCCGCGTCGATCATCGAGTCGCCCTTGACCTCGAGCATGAAGACGTCGCCCTCGCCGACCAGCTCGCGCGGCAGTGGGAAGAACTCCTCCACCGCCTGCTCGGCCAGGATCGGACCGCCGGCCGCGATCCGGCCCAGCAGCGGCACGTAGGCCGGGGTCGGCCGGGCCGAGCGCAGCGTCTCGTCGTCGACCATCTCGCTGGGCGCCCGGACGTCCACCGCGCGCGGCCTGTTCGGGTCGCGGCGCAGGAAGCCCTTCTTCTCCAGCTCCTTCAGCTGGTAGGCCACGCTTGACGGCGACACCAGGCCGACCGCCTCGCCGATCTCGCGGACGCTCGGCGGGTAGCCGTAGCGCTCCACCCAGTCGCGGATGAACTCGAGGATCCGGCGCTGCCGCGCGGTGAGGTCCGCGGTGACCAGGTCCGGGAACTGGCTGACCACCGGCGTCACGGCGCGCAGCTGCGGCGCGTCACCGCTGCGGGCCCGGGTCGGCGTGCGCCGGCGCATCGCCGCCTTGGTGTTCGCGGCCTCGGGCTTCGAGTCCTTCTGCTGTTGCCGGTTTGTCCGGTCGTCGGTCGACATGTTGGCCCTCCTGTCGGCCAGTGCCTCGTCGGCACGTGGTGCGCTCGCGGAGCCGGGATTCCGTCGTGGGGATGACTTGTGCCCGGCTGACCCCTCTTGACCGAGAACCGTAACTGCGGCGTACGACATATTCAAACATCTGTACGACTTTCTCGCGGCGTGTCGCCCGGAAGTGCTCGACTTCCGTACGCCTGTTCTGATAGACCGTCGTACGGGCGTTCGATCGAACGCTTGTCCGAGGGACGTATGCGGAGAAAGGAATACGCCGTGGTGACCACTGGTATGCGGCGGGTCGGACACCAGGCCCCTTTGCGGCTGACCCGGCGCGGGCGTGTCGTCCTGCTGACCCTCTTCTTCCTCCTCGCGACTCTGGCGAGCGCCGTGTTGTGGACCACAGCGTCCCGGGCCGACGAGCCCCCGGCCGGCCCGCCGCCCACGGTCGTGGTGCAGTCCGGCGACACGCTGTGGGACATCGCCACGCGCACCTCGCCGGGCCGCAGCCCGCATGTCGTTGCCGCGGAGATCCGCAAGCTCAACGGCATGGGCGTCGACGACATCACCGTGCACGCCGGTGACACCTTGGTGGTTCCCCGGGCGCGTTGATCCACTTGCTCGATCCGGAGCGTTGATCATGGAGTTTCGGTGCTGCCCGTGACGGGTGCGGCACGGCTCGTATCGGGGGAGAAAAAGCGGCGCGCCGACGCGCCGGTGAACTTGCATCGACGTCCGCAGCGGCATAACGTCAACCCCAACATCTAGTAGTTACAAGGGTGTAAGTCATCCACAGGTTGGGGTCGGGCAGCCCCGTCATCCACAGGTTCGTCCACAGCCACGACGCGGAATTCACCGCGGCGCGGGCTGTCATTCGGCGTGTCTGGGAGACGGTTCGAGCATCGGTTCCGTCTCGCGGTGGCAGCGCCCGGCGACAGGGGGAATCTCGGTGCGGTGTCCGTACTGCCGGCACGCCGACTCACGGGTGGTCGACTCGCGTGAGGCCGACGACGGTCAGCTGATCCGTCGTCGCCGGTCGTGCCCGGAATGCGGCAAGCGCTTCACCACGGTCGAGGAGGCCGTGCTGGCGATCGTGAAGCGCAACGGCGTCACCGAGCCCTTCAGCCGGACCAAGATCATGAGTGGGGTCCGCAAGGCCTGTCAGGGCCGGCCCGTCGACGAGGACTCGATCGCGCTGCTCGCGCAGAAGGTCGAGGAGACCGTCCGGGCCAAAGGCGCGGCCGAGGTGCCCAGCCACGACGTGGGCCTCGCCATCCTGTCGCCGCTGCGGGAGCTGGATCAGGTCGCTTACCTGCGCTTCGCGAGCGTGTACAAGTCCTTCGACTCGCTCGAGGACTTCGAACGCGAGCTCGCCGAGCTGCGGGAGGCGGCGGCGGGAGCCCGGCATGCGGTGCCGGCCCGGCCGGGTGGCGGACGCCCCGCCAAGTTCACGGAATCGCGTACCAAATAAGGCTTTTTGTGGAGGCATGGCGGTAGCCGTGCCCGGATGTCGGTACCAGATCGCGGTGGGGAAGCTGCGATCTATCGAGGGGGAGCACGAGATGGCCGGTGACGGCATGACAGCAGGCAAGCAGCGCAGTCGCGCGAGCAACGGGGGCGCCGCGGTCGGGGGGCTGCGGATCGAACGGGTCTGGACCACCGAGGGCGTCCACCCGTACGACGAGGTGGAGTGGGAACGCCGCGACGTCGTCATGACGAACTGGCGGGACGGCTCGATCAACTTCGAGCAGCGCGGCGTGGAGTACCCCACCAGCTGGAGCGTCAACGCGGCCAACATCGTCACCACCAAGTACTTCCGGGGCGCGGTCGGCACCGACACCCGGGAATGGTCGCTCAAGCAGCTGATCGACCGGGTTGTGAAGACCTACCGCAAGGCGGGCGAGGAGCACGGCTACTTCGCCAACCCGGGCGACGCGGAGATCTTCGACCATGAGCTGACCTGGATGCTGCTGCACCAGGTGTTCAGCTTCAACTCGCCGGTCTGGTTCAACGTCGGCACCGCCTCGCCGCAGCAGGTCAGCGCCTGCTTCATCCTGAGCGTGGACGACTCGATGGACTCGATCCTGGACTGGTACAAGGAAGAGGGGCTGATCTTCAAGGGCGGCTCCGGCTCCGGCGTCAACCTCTCCCGGATCCGCTCCTCCAAGGAGCTGCTCTCCTCCGGCGGCACCGCCAGCGGCCCGGTCAGCTTCATGCGCGGCGCGGACGCCAGCGCCGGCACCATCAAGTCCGGCGGCGCCACCCGCCGCGCGGCCAAGATGGTCATCCTCGACGTCGACCACCCCGACATCTCCGAGTTCGTCACCACCAAGGCCCGCGAGGAAGACAAGATCCGCGCGCTCCGCGACGCCGGCTTCGACATGGACCTCGGCGGCAGCGACATCGTCTCGGTGCAGTACCAGAACGCCAACAACTCGGTGCGGGTCAGCGACGAGTTCATGCGCGCGGTCGAGGAGGGCGGCACGTTCGACCTCCGCGGCCGGATGAACGGCGAGACGATCGAGACCATCGACGCCAAGAAGCTGTTCACCGAGATCGCCAAGGCCGCGTGGGAGTGCGCCGACCCGGGCCTGCAGTACGACGACACCATCAACGACTGGCACACCAACCCGGAGACCGGCCGCATCACCGCGTCCAACCCGTGTTCGGAGTACATGTCGCTGGACGACTCGTCCTGCAACCTGGCCTCGCTCAACCTGATGAAGTTCCTCAAGGCCGACGGCGGCTTCGAGGTCGAGAAGTTCGTCAAGAGCGTCGAGTTCGTGATCACCGCGATGGACATCTCGATCTGCTTCGCAGATTTCCCGACCCCGCGGATCGGCGAGACCACGCGTGCCTACCGCCAGCTCGGCATCGGGTACGCGAACCTGGGCGCGCTGCTGATGGCGACGGGCCACCCGTACGACTCGGAGTCGGGTCGCAGCGTGGCGGCGGCGATCACCTCGCTGATGACCGGCACGGCGTACCGTCGCTCGGCCGAGGTGGCCGGCGTCGTCGGCGCGTACGAGGGTTATGCCCGCAACGCCGAGGCCCACAAGCGCGTCATGCGCAAGCACGCCGCGGCCAACGACGAGATCCGCCCGTCGGGCGCGGTCGCGACCGCGATCGTGCGGGAGGCCACCCGGCAGTGGCAGAACGGCAACAAGATCGGTGAGAAGAACGGCTGGCGCAACGCGCAGGCCTCCGTGCTCGCGCCGACCGGCACCATCGGCCTGATGATGGACTGCGACACCACCGGCGTCGAGCCCGACCTGGCCCTGGTCAAGTTCAAGAAGCTGGTCGGCGGCGGCTCGATGCAGATCGTCAACCAGACGGTCCCGCGCGCGCTGCGCAGCCTCGGTTACCCCGAGGAGCAGGTCGAGGCGATCGTCGAGCACATCGCCGACCACGGCATCGTGGTCGACGCCCCCGGCCTCAAGCCGGAGCACTACGCGGTCTTCGACTGCGCGATGGGCGAGCGGTCCATCGCCCCGATGGGCCACGTGCGGATGATGGCCGCGGTGCAGCCGTTCATCTCCGGCGCGATCTCCAAGACCATCAACATGCCGGAGTCGGCGACGGTCGAGGACATCGAGAACGTCCACTACCAGGGCTGGAAGCTCGGCCTCAAGGCGCTGGCGATCTACCGCGACAACTGCAAGGTCGGGCAGCCATTGTCCGCATCGAAGAAGAAGTCTGCTGCACCTAGCGAGCAGGGTCAGGCTGTCGCCGTGGCCGAGCCGGTCGTCGAGAAGGTCGTCGAGTACCGCCCGGTCCGCAAGCGCCTGCCGAAGAAGCGCCCGTCGGAGACGGTCTCCTTCTCGGTCGGCGGCGCGGAGGGCTACCTCACCGCATCGTCCTATCCGGACGACGGCCTCGGCGAGGTCTTCCTGAAGATGTCGAAGCAGGGCTCGACCCTGGCCGGCGTCATGGACGCCTTCTCGGTGGCGATCTCCATAGGACTCCAGTACGGCGTCCCGCTCGAGACGTTCGTCAGCAAGTTCACGAACATGCGTTTCGAGCCGGCCGGCATGACCGACGACCCGGACGTGCGCATGGCGGCCTCGGTGATGGATTACATCTTCCGTCGCCTGGCGCTTGACTTCCTGTCCTACGACGCCCGCGCCGAACTGGGCATCTTCACCGCCAAGGAGCGCGCGGCGCAGATCCAGGCGGAAGCCGCGGCCGAGGCCTCGGGCGTGGACCTGGCCGGCATGGCCGCCTCCGCCCCGGTCTCCGCCCCGGTCGGCGCGGCCACGTCCCCGACGGCGACCGTCCCGGCGGCCGACGCGGAACGCAGTGCTCCGGCACCGGTCGGCTCGTCGACCGAGCTGCTCGAGGTCGTGCTGGGCACGTCGGCGGACGCACCGCTCTGCTTCACCTGCGGCACGAAGATGCGCCCGGCGGGCAGCTGCTACGTCTGCGAGGGCTGCGGCTCCACCTCGGGCTGCAGCTGAAACCGGGAAGTTCAGGTATGTCTCCTGTGACTGACTCCTAAAAGGAGTCACTGGTAGACATCACCCCTGGTGAAGCTCTACAACAGATGCCTCCCATCCGATTTCGGGTGGGAGGCATCTTGCTCGGGCGTACAGCCCGTCCATCCTCGTCGACGGTCGCTACCACACCGCCGCGTCGCACTGGCTGCGCCGTAAGCACCAGCGGCGACCGGTGATGGACACGACCGTCGCTCACGCTCGCCGACTCGCCGCCTGGATCGAGTACCTACGCGTCGTACGGCACCGCATCGACGCCGCCGAGCACCGCAGCGACGTGTTCGTTGCCGACGAAGACGACCTGCTCGCCTACTACCGCGCTCGGCAGTACGACCAGGACACACAGGTCTCTTCCGCGACCTGGCAAGCCCAGCGCTCCACCCTCAAGCAGTTCCACGAGTTCCTGCATCGCACCTACAACGTGCCATTGCCGTTCGACCTCGAACGCATCAACCTGCCCGACGGCCGCAGCGTCCAGGCAATCGCGGGCCTCAAGCCGCGCCGCCGCACCGGCAGCCGCGGCACCCCGATCACCCCGGGCTTCGCCGACCTGCTCGTCCAAGGCGCCTTGCGGATCGACCGGGACGGTCGGCAGCACGACGTGCGAACCGTCGACCGCGATGCCGCTCTCGTCAGCCTCGGGCTCGCCCGCGAGAAACAGGAGAAGGTCCACCGGCCGCCTTCAGACGGCTACTCCGGCCAGCGTCCCACGAACGCGCCGTCAGGAATGCGATCCTCGACGAGGAGAGCGACGAACTCATCGAGCAGAGTCGCAAGTTCGTCGCGGCTGATCAGGTCGTAGTGCTTGTTGACTATCCTGTCGTCGCCGACGCGGACTGTTTCCAGTTCCGCCTCACCGGTGCTCCAGATCATGATCTCGGCGAGCCACGCTGCGGACTCGAACTCGCTGCTCACCACAGGTTTGCCGTGGTTCGGTGAGATGGGCTGCGTTCGCCACACCAGACCGAGCCGCGTCCACGCCTCGGCCCGAGTCGCAACCTGGGAGGCAAGTTCCTCCAGAGGAAATGTCACGCGGGGGACTATCGCACGGCGCTCGGTCGAACCACGACCTCGAAGCCGTACCCGTCGCGCCGACGGATGTCCTGCAATGTGGGATCAGTAGTAGTGTTTCCAGCGGCTCTGAGAGACAGCGAGCGCCAGGAGACACTCCTCAAGTTCCCAGGAACAGCTGACCATCGAGATGCCCCCGGACCCGTTGCGGTCCGGGGGGATTTTCCCCTGACGCCGGCGCCCCACGTGCAGGTCACGATCTGGGACAAGGGGTGTCGCTTGGGCGGCAGTGACGACAGCCCACGGCGGCGTCTCGCGCGGCTCCGTCCGATCGCCGCCGGTAGGTTGTGCCCATGCAACCAGCAGCCGGACCGATGAACCACGAGGTCGACGCCGCCGTCGTCCTCAGCGGCCAGTTCGACCCCCGGCCGTACCCGTTCCCCTACCTGGCCGTCGTGGCGAACGTGGGCATGCCGGGCACCATCGTGTCGGCGTTGATGACCGCCGTGGGGATGCTGAAGGAGCACGGCTGGGAACTGGTCAGCGTCGCCGACACGGGCGGGACCGTCCTCCAGCTCACGGCCTTCCTCAAGAGGGTGTGACAAGCGCCCGTCACCGAGCGGCCGCGGTCTCGTTCTCCGGCGTCGGCAGCGGGCCGAAGAATCGCTCCGGTGGCGTCAGCGTCAGCCGCGCCATGTGCACGACCCAGCTCCACGCTCCTCCCTCGTCGGCCTCGTCCAGGCGGCCCTCCAGGATGCCGTACTCGTCAGCCGGAAGGAGTTCGGGGAGCTCCAGGATGATCCACCAGCGTCGCAGCCGTGGCATCCGATCGTCGCGGACGAGGTGGCTGAGCGCGTTCGCCGCCGCCCGGCGGTCGATGCGGGCCAGGTGGGTGATCGCGGCCGACCGCGCCGCGCTCCAGTAACCGCCGCGGGTGTGGGCGATGCCGGACAGAACGGCGCTCGCCTCCTCCGCCGGCAGCATCCGCGCGGCGACCACGACCCTGAGCGTCGCCGGTGTGGTGTCGTCGGTGGCCAGCGCGAGAATCCGTGCGCGCAGCGACGCGGACAGGCCCGGCTCGGGCACTTCCTCAAGGACGTCGGCGATGGTCTCCACCGCCTCCCGGCGGTGCCGCAGCGGCAGCGCGTCGGCGAGGGCGATCCAGGCCAGCGGCGCCAGGTCGCCCCAGGACTCGGCGGAGATGGTCGCCGCGCGCAGCCGGAGCTGCGGCGCGGAGTGGGCCCCGGCGAGCCGTTCGAGCAGCGGTCGGCCGACGGTCGCGTCGGTCTGGACGAGGCCGACGACCGCGCGTGTTCTGGTCCGTGCCCGACGCCATTGCTGGCGCGCTATCCGGCGCAGGTGTTCCGTTCCCCGGGCGTCGCCCAGCGCGGTCAGCGCGACCGCGGCCTGGACGCTCGCATGGGAACCGGGCCGTCGCCGGGTCGCCCGGTAGAGCGCCTCGCGGGCCCGCCGGTCGCCGTGCAGGGCCATCGGATACCGCAGCTGGGTGCGCAACTCGGGCTCGAAGCGGTGGGTGGCGAGCAACGTGTCGAGTCGCGGCAGCACGTCGAGCCGGCCGGCGTGCAGGAGTTCAACGAGGGATCAGGGCCTCTGCCTGCGGGCGGAGCGCGCCGTTGAGCGCGCGTTCCAGGACGACGACGTCGCCGCCCATCTGGGCGAGCCGGCGCGCGGCCGCGATGCGTACCTGGGGCTGGCCGGAGCCCTGCGCCAGCTTGCTGAGCGGCTTGAGGTCGCCGGCGTCGGCCAGGTGCGCGGCAGCGCCGAAGGCCATGGGGTAGTCCGGGGCCTCGTCGACGATGGCGCGCAGCACGCCGAGCGCGTGCCGGTCCCCGCGCCCGAACAGGTCGACGCCGGCGGCGAACGAGGCGCGGAGGCCGTCGGCGGGGTCCGCCGGCGGCCAGCGCTCCAGGTTCGCCTTCGTCGCGAGGAGCCGGAGCGTCTCGGGATCGCCGGCGTCCGCCAGCGCGACCGCGATCCTGACGCGCTGGAGCCGGCTGATGTCAACGGCGTCCACCATCGCTCGCAGGGGCTCCAGGTCGCCGCTGTCGGCCAGGTGCCGGGCCGCCTCCAGGCGTTCCCGGTCCGAGGCGCTGACGTCAGCCAGCCGCTGCCGCAGCGCGTGCTGCCCGAGCACGCCCAGCGGCTTGCCGCCGTCCGGCGCCGCCTCATCGGGCTGCGGCAGGTCCAGCTCGGGATTGATCCGCACCCCGCGTTCCTCGAGGGTGTTGACGATCCACTCGAGCTCCGTGCTGGAGGCGTGCGGCATCAGCGAGCGCAGCAGCTTGATGCCGGCGGCCGACTCGATGTCCGCGACCCGGTCGGCGATGAAGGCACGTGCCCACACCGACACGTCGGGGTCCAGCACCACGCCGGTCATCCGGGCCAGGACGTCGGTGTCGACGCTCAGCTCGCCCAGGATGCGGAGGGCATCCGGCGCCTGCACGGATTCGTCGGTGATCTGCCGGAGGAGCGAGTCGACGATTCTGGTCCGGGTGGCCGCTGCCACCGGGACACCGTCGGCCAGCAGGTCGCCGGCGGCGACGACGTTCGCGCTGTCCAGCAGGCCGGTGACGAGGCGGTCGGAATCCGGCCGCCGGGCCGCGGCGAATCCCGCCAGGCTGCGGGTCGCGGGGTTCGCCGCCTGCACCCGCCAGCGCTCCGGATCGAACGTGGGCTCGCCGGCCCGGGCGGCGAAGTACTCGGCGAAGCTCTGGTGTGCGAACGCGACGCGATCCCGGTGCAGCGTGAACACTCCGGTCGCCAGCAGCAGGTCGCGCAGCATCTGGCCGCCGTCCGGGCTGACCCTGACGAGGTCGTATCGGGTGTGTTCTTTGACCCAGGTGCCGGCGACGTCGGTCAGCCGTACCCCGGGGTCGGCGAGCCAGGCGGCGCCGCAGGTGTCCAGCAGCTCGCTCACGTGCACGTCGATGTCGGACCACAGCCACTGCGCGACCGCCCTGCCGCCGACGCCCCGGGACAGCAGTTCCGGCTCGGCGGCCTGCCGCAGCCGGGCCAGGGACGGCTGTCCGTTGAGGAGATGCTGGACGAACCGTTCGTACAGGGCAGCGCGGCTGGACGGGAGCGCCCGCTCGCGCTCCTGCTCGAAGACCAGGGCGGCGATGGTGGCCAGCAGGGGTATGCGGGCCACCGGGCCGAGCCGGGCTCCGGCGACCCGGGCCTGGAAGAGCGCGGCCTGCTGCTTGGCCCGCCGCAGATCCGTCGGATGGCGCGCGACGAACCACCGGGCCGCGAACTCGGCCAGATCCGCCCGGTCGAACGGCCGCAGTTCGTACTCGCCGACCGCCGGGCCACGCAGTTCGAGCAGCTCGGACTCGGTCAGCGGGCGGCTGGCGATGAGGAACCGGTAGTGGCTGTCGGCCGCCAGCAGGTCGCGTATCCGCCACAGCACCGTGGAGCGCTTGTGGGCGTCGGCCACCTCGTCGAGCCCGTCCACCAGGACCCGCCAGCTGCGGCCCACGGCCGGTGGTTTCTCGAACGTGCTGCTGGGCAGGGTGATGTCGAGATCCCGCTGCACCGCCTGGGCGAGCGCCTGCGGGAGGTGGAGGCTCGCCAGGTCGGAGGCGTGCACCGACACGGCGAACTCTCCCGTCGGGCGCCCGGCGAGCAGGTGGCGGGCCAGCTCGTCGGCGACCATGGCGAGAAAGATCGATTTGCCGGCGCCCGCGTCGCCCAGCACCACGGCGTGCCGCTGGGCGCGCAGCACCTGGACCGCGTTGATCGTCCGGCTGCCTTCCCCCTCGCTTCGGCCGTCGAGCCGGACCCGTTGCCGGACGTACAGCTCGGTCAGCGCCGGCACGTGGCCGAAGAACCGGTAGCGGTGCCGGGTCGCGTCCGCCCGCTGGGCCTCGAGCAGCGCGGTCAGGCTCGGGTCCGGGCGTCGCCGTTCCCGCCGGACGCGGCCCAGCAGCACGGCCATTCCCGCCAGGAGCGGGACGATGGACCAGGCGGCGGCCCGGGACACCACGGCGGGCACGCCGGGCAGCACCAGCAGGAGCGCGAGGGCAAAACCGACCGCGGCGAGGGTGATGACAGCCGCTCGGGTCCAGCCGCCGCGGGACCGCTCACGGCCCGAGCGCAGCGCGACGACCAGCCCCAGGACCGCGACAGCGGCACCGACGATGGATGCGATCTTGTCGCCGGTGTCGAGAAGGGAGCCGGGCTGCGCCATCCTGTGGGATCGTATCGGCTCGGGCCTCCGCTCAGGGCCGTGGCGTCCACTGCGGGCCGCGGCCGGTCAGCCCCAGCATCCGATCGAGCAGCGGCGCGTCCCGCGGCACCGGGACCTCCGCGCCGTAGGCCTGGATCCGCCGCCCCAGCTCGGCCGGCCGGGCCACCTCATCGCGCCGCCGGGCGCGATGAGGTGGTGTTCCCGCGTGACCGCCGAGGACAGGCGGAGGGGGACAGCCGTCACTGATCAACGATCTTACGATTCGGCACTTTAACGGTTAAGTTGGCGGGGTGACTGCTGACGCCGACCGCTCGCGCCTGGAGACCGCCAAGGTCGCCGTCGGCGTCACCTTCGGCATGAACGGGCTGGCCTACGCCGGCTGGTTCGCCCGCATCCCCGCGGTCCGGGAGGACCTGGGCCTGAGCTCGGCCGGGCTGGGGCTGCTGCTGCTCTGCCTCTCCGGCGCGGCGCTGGCGGCGATCCCGCTCTCCGGCCCGCTGGTGCAGCGGGTCGGCGCGGGGCGGGCGGTGCTGTTCGGCAGCCTGTCCGTGACGCTGGGGCTGCTCGCCCTGGCCGCCGGCACGCAACTGGGCTCGGTGCCGCTGGCCGGCGCCGGGCTGATCCTGCTCGGCATGGGCAACAGCACCTGGGACGTGGGGATGAACGTGGAGGGCGCGGACGTCGAGCGCCGCCTCGGCCGCACCCTGATGCCCCGCTTCCACGCCGGCTTCAGCCTCGGCACCGTGGGTGGCGCCGGGATCAGCGCCGCCACGGCGGCGGCCGGTGTGAGCGTCTCCGTGCAGCTGCTGTGCACCGCGGCGCTCGGCGCCACGGTGATGATCCTGACCGTCCGCCGCTTCCTGCCGCACACCGCCACCACCGCCGAGCAGCGCTCGGCCGGCCGGGTGCGCGACGCCTGGCGGGAGCCGCGCACGCTGCTGATCGGCGTGATCATGATGGGCTTCGGCTTCACCGAGGGCGCGGCCAACGACTGGCTGGCGATCAGCCTGGTCGACGGCTACCACGCCGGCGAGACGACCGGCGCGATCGGCTTCGGCTTCTTCGTGACCGCGATGACCCTGGGCCGCCTCTTCGGCGGCAACGCCATCGAACGCTGGGGCCGGGTACGCGTGCTGCGCGCCACCGCCCTCTCCGCCCTGACCGGCCTGCTGCTGGTGGTCTCGGGCATCGGCGTGCCGCTGGTGCTGCTCGGCGCGCTGCTCTGGGGCGCGGGCGCCTCCCTGGGCTTCCCGATCGGCATGAGCGCGGCCGCCGACGACCCGCTGCGCGCGGCGATCCGGGTGTCGGTGGCGGGCTCGATCGGCTACGGCGCGTTCCTGGCCGGCCCGCCGCTGATCGGCGTGCTGGCGCCTCGGGGTGCTCAACGCCCTGCTGGTGGTGGTGGCGGCGATCGGTCTGGGGCTGGCGGCCTCGGGCGCGGCCCGTCCGCTCCCGGTGCGCGAACCGGCCGAACCCGAACCCACCCCGCGGGCCTGACCGCCGGTCAGCGGCCGTCGGTGAGGAAGTCGCCGATCAGCGAGGCCAGCAACTCGGGCTGCTCCACCACCATCGCGTGCGAGGCGTCCTCCAGCTGCAGGTACCGCATCCGCGGGTTGGCCTGCGCGCCCGCGGCCGCCTGCGCGAGCAGGTAGCGCCGGTGCGCCGCATACAGGTCGGCGAACGGCTCCTGCTCCGGCAGGTCGCGGGTGGACAGCACTGCCAGCGTGGGTGCCGGCGTGCCGGCGTACACCGGGCCCAGGTCCAGGTCGTTCATCAGCTTGCGCAGTTCCCCGGCCGTCGCGGCCGACGGCCGCATGGTCGTCTCGCCGTCCTTGTGCGCCAGGTTGCGGCGGAAGCCCTCGATCCACACCTTCTCGTTGGCGCCCATGTCCCGGGCCGCCATCTGCTGCCGCTCCACCAGGTCGGGCAGCTCCTCGGCGGGGATCGTGCGGCCCATCCCGGCGTGCGTCGTGTCGAAGACCTCCGTCAGCCGGGCCAGCTCGGCCGCCGCCCGTTCCGGGTCCAGTCCGGGCAGCTGCTCCGGGCGGGTCGGCGGCGGGGTGCCGTCCAGGGACACCACGCCGGGCGTCTCCGGGTGCCGCTGGCCCCACAGCGTGGCCAGCATCCCGCCGAGCGAGTGCCCGGCCACCGCGGGCCGGTTCAGCTCCAGCTGGACGGTCACCGCGGCGATGTCGCCCAGCGCCGCGTCCCAGGACCAGGGCCCGTCGCCGGAGCGGCCGTGGCCGCGCAGGTCCAGGGTGATGACCCGGTGCCGGGGCCGCAGCGCGCGGGCCAGCGTGGTCAGCGTGGCGAGGTTGCCGCCGAAGTCGTGCAGCAGCAGCAACGGCGGCTGGTCCCCGCCGAAGTCGCGGACGGCGATCGGCAGCTCACCGGCGTCGACCAGTCGGTCGTTGATCACAGCGTCTCTCCCTGCGTTCTGATGGTCATCGGTCGGTGCCGCGCAGCCGGTCCCGGACGGCCGCCGAGGGCACCCCGCCGTCCGGGTGCCGGGGGAGCCGTCCCCGGCGCACCAGGTCGTGCACGCCCTGGCGGGTGATGCCGAGCATGGCGCCGGCGGTGGCGTACGAGACGGACTCCGCGGCCGGATGCCCCACCCGCACCGCCACCACCGCGCCGAGCGGGGTGCGCCACCACTCCGTCGGCGGGTCGAACGCCTGGTCGTCCGGGTACAGCGTGGCGACCAGCCGGACGGCCGCGCGGACGGCCACCGCGTCGTCGCCGTCAAGCATCTGCGCGGCCCACCGGCGGGCACGCAGCCGGACCAGCCCGCGCAGCGCCGCCACCGCGTCGTCGCCCTCCAGCAGCACCTCCAGCGGGTCCAGCAGCCGGATGTCGAGGAGCCGGACGATCTGGTCGACCAGCGCGTTCTCGGTCGGCATACCGCCATGCTCGCGCTACTTGACGCCAAGTGTCAAGTAGCTACGCTGGGTGGGTGAACGCCGAGCCGCATCCCAGCCGGCTCGCACCCGAGCACCCGCGGCGCGCCGAGATCCTCGCCGCCCATGCCGCCGCGCTCGCCGCCGGCCAGGCCGGCTACCTCGACCCGGAAACCGGCCTTTTTGTGCTCACCGCCGGCTTCCTGGCCGGGCGCGGCACCTGCTGCACCCGGGGCTGTCGTCACTGTCCGTACGTCGGCGGTGCCTGAGCCGGCCTTTCGTCGGTGCCCCGCGGCACAGTACGGTGTGCCCCGAATTATTCGGGAGGACACACGTGCGTTCGCGTCTCATCGCCCTCGGCGCCGCGACGGCGGTGCTCGCCCTGGCGGGCTGCTCGGACCGGCCGGACGACGAGACCGGGCTGCCTCCCGTGCACCTCGTGCAGCAGCCCGCAGCCTCGGCCGGCGGCGCCTGCATCCTCTGGGACTACGCGTTCATCGAGCAGACGATCGGCGTGGCGTTCACCGTCGCCGCCTCCGACCAGGTCGACGACACCTCCACCTGCGTGGTGCAGACCGACACCGCCGACTGGCCGGATCTGGCCCTGTCGGTGGTGGAGAGCACCAAGGCCGACGCCGAGATGTTCGCCGAGGAACTCGTGCCCAGGAAGGCCACCAAGCTCAAGGGGCTCGGCAAGGCCGGCTACCGGCTGGTGAGCAAGGCCTCCGGCGGGCACGGGCCGACCATCGAGATCGGCTGGCTCAGCGAGGCCGAGCAGCTCCAGACGCTGCGCTACACCTTCCCGAAGGGCGCCGGGAAGGACGCGGTCGACGAGCTCTCGCCCAGGCTGCTGGAGCTCGCCAAGGCGATGGACACCACCGACGGCTGACCGCCGGTGGTGCCGTCAGCGCGCGTCGACGAACACCCGGGAGGCCACCTCGCGGGGCAGCCGGATCTTGTCGCCGGACCGGTCGATGGTCACGCCGTCGCGTTCCTGCGCCACCGTGACGGTCGCGCCCGGGTCGATGCCGGCCGCGTGCAGCTGGCGCAGCACCCCGGCGTTGGTCTGCACGCTCTCGCAGATCCGGCGCACGACCACGCTGCCGGTCAGCCCGGGGAACGCCAGGTTCCGCTCGCCCGCGTTGACCGCGCTCGAGCTGTTGCCCAGCGGCTCCTCCGCCGGCAGCCCGAGCACCTCGAGGCCGGGGATCGGGTTGCCGTACGGCGACCGGGTCGGCTTGTTGAGCAGCTCGTAGACCTTGCGCTCGACCGAGTCGCTCATCACGTGCTCCCAGCGGCAGGCCTCCTCGTGGGCCTCCTCGTAGGGCATGCCGATGACGTTGACCAGCAGCAGCTCGGCGAGCCGGTGCTTGCGCATGACCGCCACCGCGGCCACCCGGCCCTCCTCGGTCAGCAGCAGGTGCCGGTCGTTCTCGACGGTCAGCAGGCCGTCGCGCTCCATCCGGGCGACGGTCTGGCTGACGGTAGGTCCGCTCTGGTGCAGGCGTTCGGCGATGCGGGCGCGGAGGGGCGGAACCCCCTCCTCCTCGAGCTCGAGGATCGTCCTCAGGTACATCTCCGTGGTGTCGACGAGATCATTCAAGATGCGGCCCTCCCAGCAGCGATATTACCTCGCAGCCGGGGCTTGACTTCGTGCCGACGAGGTGGGTCAAGTGACCTTACCGGACCCGGGGATCCGCTGCCCTGATCCCGCGTCGGTGCCCGGTCCGATTGTTCCCGTCCACGTGGCAGCATGAGGCACATGGCGGAGTCGACGGCGGTGGTCTGGGACGAGGCACTGCTCACGTACGACATGGGTGACCATCCGATGAATCCGGTGCGGGTGGAGCTCACCATGGCGCTCGCCCGCGAGCTGGGCGTGCTGGACCGGCCGGGGGTGCGGCTGATCGTGCCGGCCCCGGCCGACGACGCGGCGCTCACCCGGGTGCACCGGCCCGACTACCTGGAGGCCGTGCGGATCGCCCCGCACGATCCGTTCTTCCGCGGCTGGGGCCTCAACACCCCGGACAATCCGGTCTTCGAGGGCATGCACGAGGCGAGCGCCCGGATCTGCGGCGCCACGCTCGCCGCGGCCGAGGCGGTGTGGTCCGGCGCGGTGACCCGCGCGGTGAACATCTCGGGCGGCCTGCACCACGCGATGGCGGCGCGGGCGTCCGGCTTCTGCGTCTACAACGACCCGGCGGTCGCCATCGCGCGGCTGCTCGATCTGGGTGCGCAGCGGATCGCGTACGTGGACATCGACGTCCACCACGGCGACGGGGTGCAGGCCGCCTTCTACGACGACCCCCGCGTGCTCACCGTGAGCCTGCACGAGACGCCCCTGGCGCTGTTCCCCGGCACGGGTTTCCCCGACGAGACGGGCGGGCCGGGTGCCGAGGGCGCCTCGGTCAACCTGGCGCTGCCCCCCGGCACCGGGGACGCCGGCTGGCTGCGGGCGTTCCACGCGGTCGTGCCGTCGGTGCTGCGGGCTTTCTCGCCGCAGATCCTGATCACCCAGTGCGGCGCCGACGCGCACCGGCTCGACCCGCTGGCCGATCTGCGGTTGTCGGTCGACGGCCAGCGCGCCGCGTACATCGCGCTGCGGGCGCTGGCCGACGAGCTCTGCGCCGGCCGCTGGGTGGCGACCGGCGGCGGCGGGTACGCGCTGGTCGAGGTCGTGCCCCGGGCCTGGACGCACCTGCTGGCGGTGGCCACCGGCGCGCCGCTGGATCCCCGCACGGAGACGCCGCCGGGCTGGCGCAAGCTCGCCGCGGACCGCCGCCCCGGCGCCGAGGTGCCGGCCACGCTGACCGACGGCACCACGCCGCCGGTCGAGCGCTGGGAGCCGGGCACCACCCCGGACCCGATCGACAAGGCCATCATGGCGACCCGGATGGCGGTCTTCCCGCTGCACGGGCTGGACCCGCACGACAGCCGGGACTGAGGAGGCACGTCATGACCGCCTGCACCGAGCGGCACCCAGCCGCGCTGAACGACGGCCTCGCAGGCGAGGGCCAGAAGGGCATGACAAAGGTGGCGCAGTCATGACCAGAGAAGCGGATGTGCTGCTCTCCGACGGCAGCGCGGTACACATGCGACCGATCCGCCCCGAGGACGCACCGGCCATCGTGGAGTTCCACTCCCGGATGAGCGACCGCACCCGCTACCTGCGCTACTTCTCGCCGTACCCGCGCATCCCGGAGCGCGACCTGGCCCGCTTCGTCAACGTCGACCACCACGACCGCGAGGCCTTCGTGATCGTCAGCGGCGACCGGATCATGGCGGTCGGCCGGTACGAGCGGCTCGGCCCGGACTCGCCCGACGCCGAGGTCGCGTTCGTGGTCGAGGACGCGCACCAGGGCCGGGGGATCGGCTCGGTGCTGCTCGAACACCTCGCCGACGCGGCCCGGGAGAACGGCATCAGCCGCTTCGTCGCCGAGGTCCTGCCGCAGAACGGCGGCATGCTCCGGGTCTTCAGCGACTTCGGCTACCAGGTCCAGCGCAAGTACGCCGACGGCGTGGTGCACCTGGGCTTCCCGATCGCCCCGACGGAGAAGTCCCGCGAGGTGCAGGAGAGCCGCGAGCAGCGCACCGAGTCCCGGTCGATCGCGCGGCTGCTGCATCCGCGCGGGGTCGCGGTGTACGGCGCCAGCGCCAGCGGACAGGGCGTCGGCGCGGCGATCCTCGGCAACCTGCGCGACGGCGGCTATACCGGCACCATCGTGCCCGTGCACCGCAGCGCGGACCGGGTGGCGGGGCTGCCGGCGTACCGGTCGGCGACGGCGGCCGGGGCCGCGGTTGACCTGGCGCTGATCGCCGTGCCGCCGGACGGGGTCGCGGACGCCGTGGCCGACGCGGCCGCGGCCGGTGCGGGTGGCCTGGTGGTGGTCTCCGCCGGCTTCGCCGAGACGGGCCAGCAGGGCGCGCTCGCGCAGCGCGCGCTGATCGACGCGGCCCACGCGGCGGGCCTGCGCGTGGTGGGCCCGAACTGCCTGGGGATCGCCAACACCGACCCATCGGTACGCCTGAACGCCACGCTCGCGCCGCGACTCCCGGCCGCCGGGCGGGTGGGCTTCTTCAGCCAGTCCGGTGCGCTCGGGGTGGCTCTGCTGGCCGAGGCGGACCGGCGCGGGCTGGGGCTGTCCAGCTTCGTGTCGGCCGGCAACCGCGCCGACGTCTCCGGCAACGACCTGCTCCAGTACTGGCAGGACGACCCCGGCACCGACGCGGTCCTGCTCTACCTGGAGACGTTCGGCAACCCGCGCAAGTTCGCCCGGCTGGCCCGCCGGATGAGCCGGGTCAAGCCGGTTGTCGCGGTGGCGTCGGCGACCCGGCCGGCCGGGCTGGCCGGCGACCTGCCGGGCCCGGACACCCGCGCGGTCACCGCCCTGTTCGCCCGGTCCGGGGTGATCCGGGTGGACACCGTCGCCGAGCTGTTCGACGTCGGGCTGCTGCTCGCCCACCAGCCGCTGCCGGCCGGCCGCCGGGTCGCGATCGTGGGCAACTCGTCGGCGCTGAGCGGGCTGGCCGTGGCCGCCTGCCGGGCCAACGGCCTGACCGTCGCCGAGGGTTATCCCCGCGACATCAGCCCGGAGGCGGGCGCGCACGACTTCGCCGACGCCCTGGCCGACGCCGCGGTCGACGACCGGGTGGACGCGCTGGTGGTGGTCTTCGCGCCGCCGCTGCCCGGCCAGCTCCCGGACGAGGACGCCGATTTCACGGCGGCGCTGGGCAGTGTGGCGCTGGCCGGCGAGAAGCCGACCGTGGCGACGTTCCTGCTGGGCACGATGCCGGAGCGGGTGCCGGCGTACCCGTCGGTGGAGGAGGCCGTCCGGGCCCTGGGCCGGGTCGCCGGGTACGCCGACTGGCTCCGCCTGCCACCGGGCACCATGCCCGCGCTGTCCGGCGTGGACCCCGGCGCCGCGGAGTTCGCCGGCCCCCCGACCGACCTGCTCGCCGCGTACGGCATCAAGGTCGAGCCGTCCAGCTCCGCCACCTCGGTCGACGAGGCCCTGGCCGCCGCCGACGCGCTCGGCTACCCGGTGGCGCTGAAGGCCGCCGGCGGCGCGCTGCGGCACCGCATCGACCTGGGCGCGGTCCGGCTGGCCCTGGCCGACGCGGACGACCTGCGGGCGGCGTACCGCGAGCTGGAGTCGGCGTTCGGCCCGCACGTGCTGGTGCAGTCCATGGTCCCGCCGGGAGTGGCGTGCACGATCGAGGTGGTCGAGGACCCGGCGTTCGGGCCGGTGGTCGGCTTCGGCCTGGGCGGGGTGGCCAGCGAGCTGCTCGGCGACCTGGCCTGGCGGGCTGCGCCGCTGACCGACCGGGCGGCGGCCGCGCTGGTCGACGAGCCGCGCGCGGCGCCGCTGCTGCACGGCTACCGCGGCTCGGCGCCGGTCGACCGGGACGCGCTGACCGACCTGCTGCTGCGGGTGGGCCGGCTGGCCGACGAACACCCGCGGGTCCGCGCGCTGTCGCTGAACCCGGTGCTGGCCCGCCCGGACGGCATCACGGTGCTGCACGCGTCGGTGGAGATCGGCGAGGCCGGGGTGCGCCCGGACACCGGCCCCCGCCGCCTGCACAGCGCCTGACAATTCCCGGACACGGCGGAGGCCGGTCGCGAACCGCGACCGGCCTCACCCTTCCTTACAAGATCAACTGGCGTACGCCTCCAGGCGCGACGCCCGCTGCGGGTCCCGCAGCTTCGACATCGTCACCTTCTCGATCTGGCGGATCCGCTCGCGGCTCAGGCCGAACTCGCGGCCCACCTCGTCGAGGGTGCGCTGGCGGCCGTCGTCCAGGCCGAAGCGCAGCCGGATCACCGCCGACTCCCGCTCGGAGAGCGTGGAGAGCACGATCTCAACCTCGCCGCGCAGTTCGCTGCGGCCGACGCTGTCGCCGGGCTCGCCGCGCGGATCCACCGCGGCGACGAAGTCACCCAGCGCGCTCTCGCCGTCCTCGCCGACCGCCTGGTCCAGGCTGACCGGCTCCCGGTCGTACGAGATGAGCTCGATGACCTGGAACTCCGGGACGCCCATGGCCTTGGCGATCTCGGCGACGCCGGGCTCGCGGCCCAGCGTGGCGGCGAGGTCACGGCGGGCCCGGACCATGCGGTTGACCTGCTCGACCATGTGCACCGGGATGCGGATGGTGCGGGCCTGGTCGGCCATGGCGCGGGTGATGGCCTGGCGGATCCACCAGGTGGCATACGTGGAGAACTTGTAGCCCTTGGTGTAGTCGAACTTCTCGACCGCGCGGATCAGGCCGAGGTTGCCTTCCTGGATCAGGTCCAGGAACGCCATGCCGCGTCCGGTGTAGCGCTTCGCGATGCTGACCACCAGCCGCAGGTTCGCCTCGAGCAGGTGGTTCTTGGCGGCGCGGCCCTCGGTGATGATGGTCTGCAGCAGGGGCGCCAGGTCGTCGCCCGCCGCGGGGAGCTTCTCCTCCGCGTAGAGGCCCGCCTCGATCCGCTTGGAGAGAGTCACCTCCTCGACCGCGGTGAGCAGACGCGTGCGGCCGATGCCGTTGAGGTACGCCCGGACGAGGTCGGCGGAGACGCCGCGCTCGTCGATCGCGTCCAAGTCGGCCAAGGGCTCGACACCGTCAGTCATGATGTTCTCAGCAGCAACCGCCGCCGTGGACTCCGTCGCCTTCATCTGCAGGACCACCTTTCAGTCCCCTCCCCGCGTTCACCAGTGGTGCATTCCCAGCCGCATTCGTGCCGGTGATCACTAGCTTGGCGGCAGGCGCGTTAAGCGGAGGTGAGGCAAGCGTCCAGGTGGCATGAATCGGGGAGAACCCTGAGGTCGCCAACCCGACAGCGTGCCCGGATTGGTGGGACATTTACGGAGAGTGACGCAATTCCGAATGTCGCGCGCGGGGTCGATAATCGGCGGCAGTCCGTTACGAGGAGGAAAAGTCCGTGGTCTTCAAGCGCATGATGCAGGCGATGGGTGTCGGGGGCCCGTCCGTGGAAACGGTGCTCGCCAACCCCAATTGCCGGCCCGGGGGATATCTCGAGGGGCAGGTGCACGTCATGGGCGGCGACCACGCCGTCGACATCGAGTACGTCGCGGTCGGCCTGATGACCCGGGTCGAGGTGGAAAGCGGCGACAGCGAGTACAACACCGACCAGGAGTTCCACCGGCAGCGGCTGACCGGCTCGTTCAAGCTGGACGCCGGCGCCCGGCACGACATCCCGTTCCGCTTCGACGTGCCGTGGGAGACGCCGATCACCGAGGTGTACGGCCAGCACCTGCACGGCATGACGATGGGCCTGCGTACCGAGCTCGAGGTGGCCCGCGCGGTCGACAAGAGCGACCTGGACGCGGTCAACGTGCACCCGCTGCCGGCCCAGGAGCGGATCCTGGACGCCTTCCTGCGGCTGGGCTTCCGGTTCAGCCGCGCCGACGTGGAGCGCGGCCGGGTCCACGGCGTGCAGCAGACGCTGCCGTTCTACCAGGAGATCGAGTTCTACCCGCCGGCCCAGTACGCCGCCGGCATCACCCAGCTCGAGGTCACGTTCATCCCGACCCCGCACCAGCTGCAGGTGGTGCTGGAGATCGACAAGCGCGGCGGGCTGTTCACCGAGGGCCACGACGCGTTCGGCCGCTTCGACGTCGACTACCACACGGTCGACCAGGTCGACTGGACCGCGCAGCTCAACGGCTGGCTGCAGCAGTCCGCCTCGCGCCGCGGCTTCTTCTAGACCGCTAGAGCTCCAGCCAGACGGTTCTCGGGCCCACGTTCACGCTCTCCACCAGCATGTGGGCCCGGAACCGTCCGCTCTGCACCACCGCGCCGCGCTCCCGCAGCGCCGCGACGAACGCGGTGACCAGCGGCTCGGCCACCTCGGCCGGCGCGGCGGCGGACCAGGTCGGCCGCCGCCCTTTGCGCGCGTCGCCGTAGAGGGTGAACTGGCTGACCACCAGCAGCGGCGCGCCGGTGTCGGCGGCCGAGGCCTCGTCGTCGAGGATGCGCAGCTCGTGCACCTTGCGGGCCAGGGTGGCGGCGGTCGCCGGGGTGTCGGAGTGGGTGACCCCGACCAGCACCAGCAGCCCGTCCTCGATCTTGCCGACGACCTCGTCGTCGACCGTGACGCTGGCCCGGCTCACCGTCTGGATCAACGCGCGCACGAGAGCACCTTCTCCGCGGCCCGGTCGAGCGGCTCGGTGCCGTCCAGTTGCCGGTCGCGGAACCGCACGACCTCGTCCAGCAGGCGGGTGGGCGCGCCCGGCGCGCGGCGCAGGAACGCGGTCAGCGCCAGCTCGGCGGGACCGGCCTGCGCGTGTTCCGGGTCGGCCGCGACCTGGGCCAGGATCAGCGCGGTGAGCCCGGTGTCCAGGTCGGGGTCGCCGGCGCGGGCGTTGCACCAGTCGATCACCACCGGGCCCCGGCTCGACATGATCACGTTCTCCGGGTGCAGGTCGAGGTGCAGGATGCGGCTGCCGGCCGCCGCTCCCGGCCACGGCGGCAGCTCGTGCAGTTCGCGCAACAGGTCGGCCAGGCCGGCGGCGCCCTCCTCGATGCCGAGGGCGCCGGTGCCGAACGCCTCAGCCATCGTGGGGCCGTCGAGGCGTTCCATGACCATGTCGGGGCCGGCCGCCTCGTACACGGCGGGGACCGGGTAGCCGAGTCCGGCGAGGTACCGCATCGCGGCCACCTCGCCGGTGACGTCGGCTTCGCGCCGGTAGCGGCGCAGCACCCGCCGGTCGTCCAGCGCGTACACGTCGGCCTCGCGGCCGGAGGCGAGCAACGGTCCCGTCACCCGCCGAGATTATCCGCTCAGTCGACCGGGGTGGTCATCGCGCCGGTGGTGGCGTCGCCGGTGGTGGTCGGTGCCACGCCGGGGCCGGAGCGGGGGCGCGCCTTGAAGCTGTTCGGGCCGGCGTTGCCACCTGTCGTGGTCATCACGCCGCCGCCGGCGGGCGGCGGGCCGCCGTTGACCAGTTGCTCGGTGTCCGTGCCGGCGGCCAGGGTGCTGGACAGGTCCGGGTCGTCCGCGCCGCTGCCGATCTTGTTGTGGTCAGTCATGGCCGGGGGATTGCCCCGACGCTCCGCCGGCAAACAACCGCCGATCTCAGTACGCGTCGGCGGGAACCGGGCTCGGCGTGGCGGCCGGCTCACCCCGGCGCCGGGCGGCCAGGTCGTCCAGGATCGCCGCGGTGGCGGTGGCGCCGAACCGGGTCGCGCCGGCCGCGGCCAGCTCGAGCAGGGTGTCCAGGGTCCGTACCCCGCCGGCGGCCTTGACCTGCACCGCGCCGGAGACGGTCGCGCGCATCAGCCGGATGTCGGCCAGGGTGGCGCCGCCCGGGGCGAACCCGGTGCTCGTCTTCACGAACCCCGCGCCCGCCCGCTCGGCGAGCCGGCAGCCGGTGACCTTCTGCTCGTCGCTGAGGTACGCGTTCTCCAGGATGACCTTCACGCACCGGCCCTGCGCCGCCGCCACCACCGCGGCGATGTCGTCGTGCACGGCCTCGGTCTCACCGCCGCGCAGCCGGCCGATAGCCAGCACCATGTCGATCTCGTCGGCGCCGGCGGCCACCAGCGCCCGCGTCTCGGCGACCTTGAGGGCGGTCGTGGTGCTGCCGTGCGGGAAGCCGACCACGGTGCCGACCAGCACGCCGGACCCGGCCAGGAGCGCGGCGGCCAGCTCCACGTCGCCGGGACGCACGCAGACCGAGGCGGTGTGGCGCTCGGCGGCGACCGCGCAACCCTGCCGCACCTCGGCGGTGGTCAGCTCGGGCCGCAGCAGGGAATGGTCGATCATCGCGGCGACCTGCTCGACGGTGGGGATCACGAGGCTTCTCCTTCTCGGGGCGGCTGCACATCGAAGGTGACGCGCAGCGAGTAGCGGGAGCCGACGTACCGGCTGACGCTGAATTCCAGGGGCGCGGCGTGCTGGTCGACGATGACCCGGCTCTCCACCAGCAGCGGCTCGGCGGCACTGACCTGCAGGCGGGGGCCGTCCGGGCCGGCCGGCTGGGCGGTCAGCGTCGAGGAGCCGAGGGTGGGCCGCAACCCGCGCTCGTGCAGGGCGCGGTGCAGCGAACCGGCCTCCAGGTCGGCGTCGAGCAGGCTCGCGAGGTGCGGCGGGAAGCACGCGTACTCAACCGCCAGCGGAAGGTCGTCGGCCAGCCGGACCCGGACGATCGAGACCAGGCTGGGCGCCGCGGCGGTGAGCTGGAGCGCCGCGGCCTCGTCGGCGGTAGCCGGCCGGACCTCACCCTCGACCAGGCGCGAGCTGGGCACCCGCCCCCAGCTGCGCACCTGGTCGTGAAAGCTCATCAGGGTGCCGGCGGCCCGCGGCGCGGGCCGCTGCCGCACGAAGGTGCCACGACCCTGGATCCGCTCAACGAGCCCGTCGGCCTCCAGCGCGTTGAGCGCGGCGCGCACGGTCATCCGCGCGACACCGAACTCCTCGGCAAGCGCGGTCTCGGCGGGCACGAGATCACCGGGGCTCGCGGCGGTCAGGCGGGCGCGCAGGGCTCGCTCGATGCGCACGTAGAGCGGGGTGTTGGCCACGGCTCTCCTCCAGGTCGTCTAGACAACCTAGAAGTTAGCAGACCGGGTCGATGCAGCTGCTACGGCGGCCGGACGAGGCACTCCAGCATGGCGACATGAGGCTTGAGGTCACCGCGGAGCGCGGCGGCCGAGGCGATGTCGTTCTCGGCCCCGTCGACGTAGGGGTCTTCGTCGGTCACGCGGCGCGGTGGTAGGCGAGCAGCATCGCTTCCATCTGTCCCGCCGTGATGCGGCCCTGGGTGAACAGTCCGGCCAGCTCGGCCGCTATCGACGACGGCTCCGGCCCTTCGGCTCGCAGTGATCCGGCGGCGTCGTCCACGGCGCGGGCGCGCTCGCCGCGGAGTTCGTCGTATACCCGGACCGGTACGAGCACGCCGACCGCCTTCCGGTGGGAGCCCAGGAACACCGAGTCCACGGAGCCTCGGCCGAATCGGGCGAGCAGGTCGGGTAGCTGCTTGCGGGCCTCCGCGACGCCCAGCACATCCTGACGTGTCATTCCTGAATGGTACAAGAAGATGTACAACTTTTCTCGGAGCGGTCCGAGGTAGCAAGATGGCGGCATGACGATGTCGTTGCCGATCGACGCCGCGGCCAACGAGCTGCTCTCCACCGACCCGCTGGCGCTGCTCATCGGGATGGTGCTGGACCAGCAGGTGCCGCTGGAGAAGGCGTTCAGCTCGCCGTACGTGCTGGCCCAGCGGCTCGGTCACGCCCCCACCGCCGACGAGCTCGCCGACTTCGATCCCGACGCGCTCGTCGCCCTTTTCGCCGCCCCGCCCGCGCTGCACCGGTTCCCCAAGGCCATGGCCGGGCGCGTCCAGGAGGTCTGCCGCGCCCTCGTCGGCAGCTACGACGGTGACGCCGCCAACCTCTGGCGGGGCGTTGCCGACGGTCCGGAGCTGGTCAGCCGGATCGCCGCCCTGCCCGGCTTCGGCAAGCAGAAGTCGCAGATCTTCACCGCCCTGCTCGGCAAGCAGTACGGCGTCCGGCCCCCGGGCTGGCGGGCGGCCGCCGGCGCCTACGGCGAGGAGGGTTCGCACCGCTCGGTCGCCGACATCGTGGACGTCGATTCGCTGGGCCGGGTGCGGGCGTTCAAGAAGGAGATGAAGGCAGCGGCGAGGGGCTGAGCAGCAGCTCGTGCAGCTCCGCCGGGGGCAGCGGGCGGGCGAACAGGTAGCCCTGGCCCACGCTGCAGCCCAGCAGCTGGAGTTCGGCCGCCTGTTCCGCCGTCTCGATGCCCTCGGCGACCGTGGTCAGGTGCAGCACCTGGCTCAGCCGCAGGATCGCCTCGGTGATGCCGGAGCCCTCGGGGGTGCCGTTCAGCTCCGCCACGAAGCTGCGGTCGATCTTGAGGATGTCGACCGGCAGCCGGGTCAGGTAGTGCAGCGACGAGTAGCCGGTGCCGAAGTCGTCGATGGCCACGTGGATGCCGTGGTCGCGCAGGGCGCGCAGCTTGGCGATGCCGGCGCTCTCGTCCACCAGCGCGGACTCGGTGATCTCCAGGACCAGCCGTTCCGGGGCCAGCCCGGTGCGGGCCAGCACGTCGAGCACGTCCGCCACCAGCGTCGGCTCCTGCAGTTGCCGGGGTGACAGGTTGACGCTCACGTAGAGGTCGCCCCACTCGACGACCTGGCGGCAGGCCGTCTCCAGCACGAACAGGCCGATCGCGCTGATGGTGCCGCTGCGCTCGGCGATCGGGATGAACTGCGCCGGGGAGACCACGCCCAGCCGCGGGTGGTGCCAGCGGACCAGGGCCTCGGCGCCGACCGGGCGGGTGTCCGCCAGGTCCACCAGCGGCTGGAAGAGCACGTGCAGCTCGCCGCGTTCCAGCGCGCCGGCGAGGTCCTCGCCGAGCCGGGCGTCGGCCGCGCGGCGGTCGGTCATCGACGGGTCGTGCAGCTGCACGCCGTGGGTGCCCAGGTGCTTGGCCTGGTACATGGCGATGTCGGCGCGGCGCAGCAGTTCCTTGGGGGTGTCGCCGGTCCGGCCGGTGGCCACGCCCACGCTGGCCCGGACCGGCAGCACGTCCTCACCGACGCGGACCGGCGCGGCGGCGGCCAGGCCGAGGATGCGCTGCGCCGCCACGACGGCGTGGTCCGTGTCCGGCACGCCGGTGATCAGCACCACGAACTCGTCGCCGCCGATCCGGGCGGCGACGTCGCCGGTGCGGACCCCGGCCAGCAGGATCTGCGCGAACTCGGTCAGCACGGCGTCACCCGCGGCGTGCCCGTGCACGTCGTTGACCAGCTTGAAGTCGTCCAGGTCGATGAGCAGCAGGGCGATGTCGGTGCGCCGGCCGACCGCCTCGGCCAGCCGGGCGTCCAGGCCGGCCCGGTTGGCCAGGCCGGTGAGCGGGTCGTGCAGCGCCATCTGCTCCAGCTCGAGCTCGCGTTCGCGCAGCCGCACCTCGACCTGCTGGCGCCGGTCGATGTCGCGGCGCAGCGCGGCCGTGGCGGCGTCGACCTTGCCCATCGCGCGGTTGCGGGCGCCGGTGAGCAGGGCGACGAGCAGGGTCAGCAGCAGCGCGATGGTCATCGCCACCGCGAACGTGGTCTTCACGATGTCGCGGTCGGCCTCCTGCAGCAGCTGCTCGGTCGGGTGCACCTCGAGTTCCCAGGTGCGCAGCCCGGCGGAGACGGTGGTGACCCGGTTCAGCTCGGCGGAGTAGCGGTCCGCGCGGATGCCGGACGTGGCGATGGTCAGCTCGACGGCGTCGGTCGGATCGTCCAGCTCGGCGCTCACCGTGCCGTGTGCCTGCGTACGGAGGGTCTCGGCGAGCAGGTCGTAGCCGTGCACGCCCATGGTGAGCCAGCCGCGGAAGGCGCCGCCGATCCGGGAGACCGGCACCGCGAAGGTGAACGAGAGCTGTTGCCGGGTGGCGGGCAGTGCCTGGTCGCTGGGCAGGACGTAGGCCCGGCTGACGGCGAACCCGCCGATGGCGTACGCGTCCTGCAGGGTCTCGGCCGCCTCGCGGTCCGCGGAAAGGTCGGTCCCGGGCACCACCGGCACGGAGTCGAAGGAGCGGGTGAAGACCGTGAACGCGTGTTCCTCGCCGGTGGTGGCGGCCGGCCGCAGCGTCAGGCCCTCCGCGCCACGGCCACGCCAGTACGCCTGGAGCGCCGGGATCCCGGACTCGGGGGCCGTGACGACGTAGCCGAGCGAGGTGGCGCCCGGCAGGTGCCGGTTGCTGATCTTGTTGGTGATCCACTGGAAGTCGCCGGCGGTCAGGTCGGTCTGCGCCCCGAGCGCGATGGAGATGTCGGCGAGCGTGTCGCCGTACCGCTGGATCTGGGTGGTGATCGCCCGGCTGAGGTCGCTGGTGTAGCGGTCCATGAGCTGGGCCGCGTAGCGCTGCTCCGCGGTGCGCGCGGTGCGCGCGGCGATTCCCGAGGTGGCGCAGCCCAGCAGCGCGACCACGACGACGAGGGCGACGCCGGACCAGCGTCGCCGGTTGAGCCCGGAGAACGGCCACCGCACATCTGGAAGATCGGTCGCCGCGCCGGGAACTGAAAGATTCGGTCGGCTGCGTCGATTCTGGTCGCGGCCCGCCGACGGTGCGAGGATGAGATGTCGATCGGAGTTCCAAGGTGAAGAAGCAGCCGGTGTTGATCACCAACGCCGCTCGCAGCCAGAGCGAACAGCTCCGCGCCCGTCAGATCCGCTATGTGACCATGATGAGCGCCCGGGCCGCCTGCCTGATCATCGGTGCTGTCCTGGTCAGCGTCCGTCCGCCGCTGCTGCCGCTGTGGCTGATCCTCTGCGCGGCCGGCATGATCTTCCTGCCCTGGGCCGCGGTGCTGATCGCCAACGACCGGCCGCCGAAGAGCCGGGCCCACCCGGCCGCGACCCCGGCGGCCGACCAGCAGCGGATCCTCGAACCGGAGGCGGCCGAGGTCATCAAGCAGCGCACCATCGACGTCGAGCCCTAGGCGGTCCGCGGCCGCGCGCCGATCGTCTGCACGGCCGCCGCGCCGAGTGCGGCGCCGGCCGCGAGCGCGGCCGCCGGGTCCGCCCCGGCACACCAGGCGGTGAGCAGGCCCGCCGCGAAGGCGTCACCGGCCCCGGTCGGATCGATCATCGGTACGCGCACACCCGCGACCGACCGCAACACCCCGTCCCGGGCCGCCCAGACGGCACCGTCGCCCCCGCGTTTGACCACCACGTTGCCGGCGTCCGCGGTCAGCACGGCCGCCTGTTCCTCCGGCGTACCCGCCCCGGCCAGCACGGCTGCCTCGTCGGCGTTGCACAGCAGCAGGTCGGTGCCGTGGATCAGGTCGAGGAACGCGCGGGCGCCGAGCTGCCGCAGCGGCTCCGCGGACGCGGCGTCGACGCTGGTGCTGAGCCCCCATTCCCGGGCCGCCGCCAGCGCCGCCAGGCCGCCCGGGCGCGACCCGGTGTGCAGCAGCGGGTAACCGGAGAGGTGCAGGTGGGTGACGCCGGGCGCGTTCCGGACGGCGGCCCGGACGTCCGCCGGGTCCAGCAGCAGCGCGGCGCCCCGGTCGGTGATCATCGTGCGCTCGTCGGCCGAGCTGAGCACGACCACGCTGCCGGTGGCCACCCCGGCGTGCGCCCGGACCGCGCAGTGCACCCCGGCCGCGACCAGCTCGGCGATCCGTTCCCGCCCGGCGTGGTCGTCGCCGACCGCCGCGATCAGGATCACCCCGGCGCCGGCGCGGGCGAGCCACGCGGCGGTGTTGGCCGCCTGCCCGCCCCCGCCGACCGAGATCCGCGCGTCGGTGTCCGAGCCCACGGCGAGCGGGCCGGCGTGCGCCACGAGCACGTCGGTCACCAGGTCACCGACGACCAGGACGGTCACGCCGCGCGGTCCCGGTCCTGGCCGGCCCCGGCGTACGCCGGGCGCCGCTCGGTGCGGCCGGTCATGCCGGCAGGGCGAATCCGAGCGTCGCGGGCGCCGGGGTGGCCGCCGCGGCGATCTGCGCGGCCAGCGCCGCGTTCCGCAGGATGATCCGCACGTTGACCGCCAGGCTCCGGCCCTCGGTGCTGCTGTGGAAGTGCGCCAGCAGGAACGGCGTCACGGCCTTGCCGGTGATGCCGTCGCGGGCCAGCAGCGCCAGCCCTTCGGCCAGGGTGCGGTCGTGCAGGGCCGGGTCGAGCTGCTCGTCGACCGGCAGCGGGTGGCCCAGGACCAGCGCGCCGGCGCCCACCGCCTGGTCGGCCCGGGCCGCGATCACGTCGGCGACCTCGCGGGGCGAGTCCAGCCGCCAGTCGACGTCGAAGCCGCCGTCGGTGACGAAGAAGCCCGGGAAGCGGTGGGTGCCGTAGCCGGCGACCGAGACGCCGAGGGTCTCCAGGCGCTCCAGGGTCGCGCCCACGTCGAGGATCGACTTGACCCCGGCGCAGACCACGACGATCGGGGTGCGCGCCAGCGTGGTCAGGTCGTTGGACTCGTCGAAGGTGCTGCTCGCGTCGCGGTGCACGCCGCCGAGCCCGCCCGTGGCGAACACCTCGATGCCGGCGGCCGCCGCGATCGCGCTGGTGGCGGCGACCGTGGTGGCCCCGTCCGCGCCGCTGGCGGCGGCGACGGCCAGGTCGCGGACCGAGAGCTTGGCCACGCCGTCGGCGCCCGCGAGATGCTCGATCTGGTGGTCCTCGAGACCGACGACGAGCTCACCGCCGATCATGCCGATGGTGGCGGGCACGGCGCCGTTGTCGCGGACGGTCTGCTCGATCTCCCGGGCGACCCGCAGGTTGTCGGGCCGGGGCAGGCCGTGCGAGACGATCGTGCTCTCCAGCGCCACCACCGGGCGGCCGTCGCGGCGCGCCCGGGACACGTGGTCGCCGTAACGGATGGCATAGCGGCCCATCTGCCGCGTGGAATCGGTCACGATGGCAACGGTACGGGGCTCCGCCGCCCCGTTGTCGTTGGACCGACCAGGCGTGAGGTGTCAGACTTGCGGGTTGAAGCTTCTTCCGCGGTGACCGGGGGGCACGCGGGCCCGGCCACATTGCCGTTCCACCGGCACTGTGCCGTTGAGCACACAGTCATGAGACTCATGAAGGGCAGATGCCGTGAGCACGCAGATCCTGGAGCGTCCGGAGACCAAGGACGCCGACACCGGTCCCGAGATGTTCCACTACGTGCGCAAAGAGAAGATCGCCGAGAGTGCCGTGATGGGCACCTTCGTGATCGCTCTGTGCGGGGAGAAGTTCCCGGTGACCAAGTCGCCGAAGCCGGGCTCGCCGGTGTGCCCGCAGTGCAAGGAGATCTACGAGTCGATGAAGCACTGACCCGCGGCGGGTGCTCGTGACGGGCAGCTACAGCCTGCTGGTCGCGGACCTGATCGGGGTGGCCGTCTTCGCGGCATCCGGCGCCAGCGCCGCCGTCGCGAAGCGGCTCGACCTGTTCGGTGTCGGCTTTGTCGGCTTCGTCGCCGCGCTCGGCGGCGGCATCCTGCGCGACCTGGTGATCGGCGCGGTGCCGCCGCTCGCCTTCTCCGACTGGCGGTACGCGGTCACGGCCGTGGCCGCCTCGGTGGCGGTGTTCTACCTGCATCCGCAGCTCAACCGGCTGCGGCGCACGGTGCTGCTGCTGGACGCCGCCGGGCTGGGTCTGTTCACCGTCACCGGCACGCTCAAGGCCCTGGACGCCGGGGTTCCGGCCGTCGGCGCGTGCCTGATCGGCATGCTCACCGGCATCGGCGGCGGCCTGGCCCGCGACCTGCTCACCGGCGAGATCCCGGTGGTGCTGCAACGCGACATCTACGCGGTGGTCGCGCTGGGCGGCGCGGCGGCGGTGGTGCTGCTGAACCGGCTCGAGCTGGCCGGCCCGGTCCCGCTGGCGGCCGCCGCGGCCGGGGTGACCGGGGTACGCCTGCTCGCCCTGTACCGCCGCTGGTCGCCACCCGTCGCGGTGCCGTGACCACGCCGCCGGCGCGCCGCCGCTATGCTGGGTTTCGCCTCTGCGGCACGTCCGCAGGGGCATTTCTGTGAGTCGAGAGGATCGTCGCAGCCTTGAGTCCGCCCCTGCCGAACCTGGAGACCTTCCCGCCGCTGCGAGCCTGGCAGCGCAAGGCGCTGGTGGAGTATCTGCGCAGGCGCAGCGCAGACTTCATGGCGGTGGCGACCCCGGGCGCGGGCAAGACCACGTTCGCCCTGCGGATCGCGGCCGAACTGCTCGCCGACGGCACGGTCGAGGCGGTCACGGTGGTGTGCCCGACCGAGCACCTGAAGACCCAGTGGTCGGCCGCGGCGGCCCGGGTGGGCATCCAGCTCGACCCGTCGTTCCGCAACGCGGACGTGCACTCGTCGCGGGACTTCCACGGCGCCGTGCTGACGTACGCGCAGGTGGGCATGGCGCCCGCGGTGCACCGGCGGCGCACCATGACCCGCCCGACGATGGTCATCCTCGACGAGATCCACCACGCCGGCGACTCCCGCACCTGGGGCGACGGCGTGAAGTCGGCCTTCGAGGAGGCCGAGCGCCGGCTGATGCTCACCGGGACGCCGTTCCGCTCCGACGACAACCCGATCCCGTTCGTCACCTACGAACGCGGTGAGAACGGCCTGCAGCGCTCCCGCTCCGACTCGATCTACGGCTACTCGGACGCGCTGCGCGAGGGCGTCGTGCGGCCGGTCATCTTCCTGGCGTACTCGGGGGAGACCCGGTGGCGCACCAGCGCGGGTGACGAGCTGGCGGCCCGGCTGGGCGAGCCGATGACCAAGGACCTGGTGTCCCAGGCCTGGCGAACCGCGCTGGACCACCGCGGCGACTGGATGCCCCAGGTGCTGCGGGCGGCGGACGCCCGGCTGTCCCGGCTGCGCGAACACGGCATGACCGACGCCGGCGGCCTGGTCATCGCGAGCGACCAGCAGACCGCCCGCGCGTACGCGAAGCTGCTGAACGAGATCACCGGTGAGCCGGCGGTCGTGGTCCTCTCGGACGACCAGGGCGCCTCGGCCCGGATCGGCTCGTTCGCGCGCTCCGAGGAACGCTGGATGGTCGCGGTCCGGATGGTGTCCGAAGGCGTCGACATCCCCCGCCTGGCCGTCGGCGTGTACGCGACCAGCGCCTCCACCCCGCTCTACTTCGCCCAGGCGATCGGCCGCTTCGTCCGCGCCCGCCGTACCGGCGAGACGGCGACGGTCTTCCTGCCGAGCGTGCCGCATCTGCTGGGCCTGGCCAGCGAGATGGAAGCGGAACGCGACCACATCCTCGGCGCCCCCAAGGACCCCGACGGCCTCGACGACGACCTGCTGGAACGCGCCCAGCGAGCCGAGGACGCGGAAGGCGACCTGGACAAGCGCTTCGAAGCCCTGTCCGCAACGGCCGAACTGGACCAGGTGATCTATGACGGCGCCTCGTTCGGCACCGGCGCCCTCACCGGCACACCCGAGGAGGAGGAATACCTGGGCCTCCCGGGCCTCCTGACGCCCGACCAGGTGGCCGTACTGCTCAGCCAACGGCAGAGCAAGCAGATCGCCGCCCAGAAGCGGCAGAAGGCCGCTGAGCCGGTCCCGGCCCAGCGCGAGCCGGTGGCGACCCTGAGCGCGGGCGAACGCCGAAACAGCCTCCGCCGCCAGCTGAACACTCTGGTGGCGGCCCACCACCACCGCACCAACCTGCCGCACGGCAAAATCCACGCGGAGCTGCGACGCCTGTGCGGCGGCCCGCCGAGCGCCCAGGCAACAATCGAACAACTCGAGGAACGCATCGCCACCATCCAGACGATGTAAACCCCCATCTGAGGTGTCGTACCTACCCGATCAGGTGCCGGGCCGCACTGGCGCGCACCCCTCCCCACCGGAATACCCACCGGCGTCTGCAGCCAGAACGGATCTTGAAGCAGGCGGACAGCGCTGCGCCTTGCCCGCGCTGCGCCTTGCCCGCGCTGCGCCTTGCCCGCGCTGCGCCTTGCCCGCGCTGCGCCTTGCCCGCGCTGCGCCTTGCCCGCGCTGCGCCGAGCCTGCGTCGTGCCTCGCCCGCGCTGCGCCGAGCCTGCGTCGCGCCTCGCCCGCGCCGCGCCGAGCCTGCGTCGCGCCTCGCCCGCGCCGCGCCGCGCCCGCACCGAGCCTTGCCCGCACCGAGCCTTGCCCGCGCCGAGCCTTGCCCGCACCGAGCCCGCGCCGCGCCTCGCTCGCGCGTCGCCTTGTGCGGCCACTTCTTTGTGCGGGTGTCCCTTGCGCGGGCGTCGCTTTGTGCGCCCGTTGGCGGAGCCGCGCGGTGGCTGGCCGCGAGCCGCATGGAGACCACCACCGTTCCAAGATCCGCGAAGGACCGGGTCCGCGAGGCGGATGACGCCGCCTGTGGGCACGCGGCACACGATGTGGTGCCCCATGAGTCCACCGCACCCCCGACTTTCGCCATTTTTTGGATCACGGTCCCCCGGGATCCAGCCCGTTGCCGGGTTCGTCCGGTATGCGGGATTGGCCCTTGGAGGGTGTGGAGAGGTTAAGGGGTTTATTTCAGGAGGAAAGGGGCGCGAGTGGTGGATCTTGTAGCGGCGGGGTTTAGCTGGAACGTTTTAGCTCATCAAGATCTGCGGGAAGGCTGCCGCTGAGGCTGCGACGGCACTGAATGGCGAAGGTCACCGCACCCAATCCCACAAGGTTCGCGCCAGCGCGGGGCGGCGCGGAGCGGCGGGGCACGGACGGCGCGGGCGGCGGAGCGCGGTGTGAGGGTGGCAGGGCGCGGGATAGGGGGCGGCAGGGTAGGGGTAGGGCGCGGGGTGGCGGGGCGCGGGGCTGGCGACGCAGGGGTAGGCGCGCGGCAGCGCCGGGGCGGGCAAGGGCGGCGCGGGCTGGCGGGCAGCTGCGTAGGCGGGCGGCGCGGGCTGGCGGGTAGCTGCCCAGGCGGGCTGGCGGGCAGCTGTCTTGGCGGGCGGCGCGGGCTGGCGGGTAGCTGTGTAGGCGGGCGGCGCAGGCTGACAGGCAGGCGGCAACCGGGCGAGCGTGGCGGGGCGAGGCGGCGCATCGCGGCGCCGGATGTGAGTGCTGCGGCGGCCCCTGTGGCTAGCCGGCTGCGCACCCCTGCGCGACAAAGATTCAGGTGGGCGTCGGGACAAGGTCGGGGCGGCGATGTGCGTCGCGGGCACTCTGGGATGTGGCCGCTCCGCTGGCCCCTGCGACGTTGTGGCGAGTTCTGTGCCCTCATGCCGGATGTGCGTGCGCTCGGCGGTCCCTGCGGCGTTGTGGCGAGCCCCGCACCCCGATGAAGGCGCACCCCGGCCCCAGCGGCGCTGTGGGGCGATCCGCACCCCACGCCACAGGGTCCGGGTGAGTGACCAAGGCGAGGCGGGTTGAAGCGGTCGGCAAGCCGGGCACGAACGCTGTTGTCGCCTCAACACCCGGCAACCAGCGCGAGCTAAACGGACCTCGGCGGGAGCGACATGCGCCCTCAGGCGCGACCCTACAAAAGATCGTGGAAAAGGGACGCCCAGACCATCGGGCGTCCCTTTTGATCGTCTTCGGGGGTTAGTTGGAGTTAGACATCATGTCTGCGCCGCGCCAGGAGAACTCCGGGTCAGCCTTGTACTGGACCGTGATCTTCACCAGGTCCTCGGCATACCGGTTGGCGTGGTGTCCGCAGAACACCAGCTCGCTGCCACCAGCCAGGGTCAAACGGAGCTTTCCGGCTGCGTTGCAGCGGTCGCACCGTTCATCGGCTGCTGGTCCGGCCACCGTTCCCGCCGGCGGCGTGAGAGTCGGGGTCATCGCCTTCCTCCTCTGGTCGTCACCGATGAACATGTTCCTCGGCTACTGCTCACCCATGGTGCAACACCCTTGGCCCTACCAGCCTTCCCACTGTGTCCCGGGGGGACCCAAGTCACATGTGGTCCGGCTAGTGTGCCGTGCACCAAGGGTGCCACGTCAACGATCACTTCTGCACAACGGTCTGATCACCACCGCATGATGTACGGGTGGTGACCAAACAGGCACGGATTGTTGACTGAACGGGGGTTAATCCCGTATTGATCAAGGTGTCCGTGCCTGTGGTGATCGACTTAGTCCAGGTAGTCCCGGAGGACCTGGGACCGGGACGGGTGTCGCAATTTCGACATCGTCTTGGATTCGATCTGCCGGATGCGCTCGCGGGTGACCCCGTAGACCTGGCCGATCTCGTCCAGGGTGCGCGGCTGGCCGTCGGTCAGGCCGAAGCGCAGCCGCACCACGCCCGCCTCGCGCTCGGAGAGCGTCTGCAGGACCTGCTGGAGCTGGTCCTGCAGCAGCGAGAACGACACCGCGTCGACCGCGACGACCGCCTCGGAGTCCTCGATGAAGTCGCCGAGCTGGCTGTCGCCCTCGTCACCGATGGTCTGGTCGAGCGAGATGGGCTCCCGGGCGTACTGCTGGATCTCCAGCACCTTCTCCGGGGTGATGTCCATCTCCTTGGCCAGTTCCTCCGGGGTGGGCTCGCGGCCCAGGTCCTGGAGCAGCTCACGCTGTATGCGGCCGAGCTTGTTGATGACCTCGACCATGTGCACCGGGATGCGGATGGTGCGGGCCTGGTCGGCCATGGCGCGGGTGATGGCCTGGCGGATCCACCAGGTGGCATACGTGGAGAACTTGTAGCCCTTGGTGTAGTCGAACTTCTCGACCGCGCGGATCAGGCCGAGGTTGCCTTCCTGGATCAGGTCCAGGAACGCCATGCCGCGTCCGGTGTAGCGCTTGGCCAGCGAGACCACGAGCCGCAGGTTGGCCTCGAGCAGGTGGTTCTTGGCGCGTTCGCCGTCGCGGCCGATCCAGCGCAGGTCGCGCTCGAAGTTGCGCTCGAGCTTCTCCTCGCCGTCGTCGCAGGCGCGCAGCCGCTCCGCGGCGTACAGGCCGGCCTCGATCCGCTTCGCGAGCTCGACCTCCTGCTCCGCGTTCAGCAGCGGGACCTTGCCGATCTGCTTCAGGTACGCCCGGACGGAGTCGGCGGACGCGGTGAGCTCGGCGTCGCGGCGCGCCTGCTTGAGCGCCTCGGACTCCTCGTCGTCCCACTCGAAGTCGCCGTCGGTCGCCGTCGCGGCCGCGTCGGTGGCGGCGGCCTGGACCAGGGCGGCCGGCTCCTCCACGACGACGTCCTCGATCGCGGCCGCGAGCTCCTCGGGGTCGATCTCCTCGCCCTCGGCGGGGGTCTCGCCCGGCTTGGCGGCCTTGGCGGGGGCCGCCTTGGCGCCGGGAGCGGCCTTGCGGGGCGCGCCGGCCGCCTTCTTGGCGGGTGCGGCCTTCTTGGCGGCGGGGGTCGCCGCGGCTGCGTCGTCCTCCGTGCCGGCCTGCTTCGGCGCGGGTGCGGCCTTCTTGGCCGGCGCCCGGGTCGCCTTCGCGGTGGTGGCCTTGGAGGCGGGCGTGGCCGCGCGGGCGGCGGCGACGCGGCGGCGGGTGCTCGCCGAGCCGTCGACGACCACGGTGACTCCCGCGTCCACGAGGGCGCGGAGGATCTTCTTGGCCTGGGCCGGCGTGACGTCGGCTGACTCGACCGTCTGCACGACCTCGGCTGACGTGATCTGCCCGCCCGCACCCTGTGCATGGGCGATCAGGGCCTCGGTGAGAGAGCGAACGTCGGCACCGGTCTGGTGGGCTTCTGTCACGAATGACCTTCCGGAGGGCGATGTAACACGGCCATGAAACCCAGCGCAGCGCGCGGCGGAACGAGGCTGGCCGGTGTGGTGTGGGAGCCCTCGGGACGCGGACGGGCCCGCTGGCGGCTGTCCGTGAAGCGTGGGCAGGGGTGAATTGTAGCGCCGTCCGGCTAGATCCTCCCGCCGCAGCACGCCACCGGCACGCCGAGGTGGGTCCGGAGGGGGGTAGCGGGGCCCCGGAAGGCGCTTGCCGGGAGAATGACAACGGTGGAAAGGACGGTCATCGTGGCTGTGGAACCGGGGAACTCGACGCCCGAGACATTACTCGGGATCGCCGTACGGATCGCCCGGGAGGCCGCGGCCACCGCGTGGCGGACCCGGGCCGAGGCGATCACCGATGTGCAGACCAAGAGCACGGACACCGACGTGGTGACCGCGGCCGACCGGGCCGTCGAGCGCCAGGTGGTCACCGCGCTGGCCGCTGAGCGCCCCGGAGACGGCGTACTGGGCGAGGAGTACGGGGATTCCGCGGCCACGGCCGCCGGGGCCGTACGGTGGATCCTGGACCCCATCGACGGCACCGTGAACTACCTCTACGGCCTCCCGCAGTACGCGGTCTCGCTGGCGGCCGAGGTGGACGGCGTCGTGGTGGCCGGCGTGGTGCACAACCCGGCCACCGGCGACGAGTGGACGGCGACCCTGGGCGGCGGCGCCTGGCGGGCCGGGAGGCGGCTCACCGGCTCGGCCCGGACCACCCTGGACCAGACGCTGGTCGGCACCGGCTTCGGTTACGACCCGGCCCGGCGCGCGCACCAGGGCGCGGTGGTCGCCGCGCTGCTGCCCCGGATCCGGGACATCCGCCGCTTCGGCGCCGCCTCGCTGGACCTGTGCCTGGCGGCCGAGGGCAGCATCGACGCCTACTTCGAGAAGGGGCTCAACCCCTGGGACCACGCGGCCGGCGGGCTGGTGGCCACCGAGGCGGGTCTGCGGGTGTCCGGACTCGACGGTGCGCCGGCCGGGCCGGACATGGTTCTCGCCGCCCCGCCGGCCGTCTTCGCCGCGCTGCACGACGCCCTGGTGGAGCTGGACGCCGCCGGTGGTCCGTGACCGGGGGTCAGGAGTCCTTCTTGGCGGGCGCCACGCAGGCGCCCAGCGGCACCTCGGGCTCGCCCAGCTCGACCAGCGACTGGTTGACCTCGGTGGTGGTGGCCAGCTGCTGGAAGCCGCTGCCGACGACCACGTCCACGACCGCGCCCTTGCGCTTGGCGTCGTACTGCACGTCGGCCTGGTTCAGGAAGTACGCCCGCAGCAGCCAGGCCGAGCCGACCGCCTCGGGGCCGTATCGCATGACCGCGACGCCGTCGACCTTCTTCTTGTTCTCGGCCGGCTTGACGGTCTTGAAGCGCCGGTTCTTGAACTCGTTGGTGACGCTGTCGGCCAGGCCCGGGGTCTTGGTGCCGTTGTAGACCTTCACGGTCACCTGCTCGGGGTCGTCGGGCAGGGTCACGTTCGCCAGCACCGAGCCGTCGGGGCAGCCGCCGCCGGCGACGGCGTCACCCTGGGTGTCGCGGACCAGCGCCACGATGACGAAGACCACCGCGGCCACGGCGAGCACGCCGACCACAACGAGTGCTCGGACGCGGGCAAAGCTCATGGAACTGGCTCCCGGGATCAGCTCGATCGACCGCCGTCCGGTGCCGGACGGGGTATCGGTGAGGTTAGCGTCTGGGCGCCAAGCCTGCGGAAAGAGGGAATGTTCCCGGCGCGCCGACGATGATCCACGGGCTCCGGCCCCTACTTTGATGTCGCCTCGGTCACATCGGGAACAAAGAGCCACCCGCGCGCGTACAAGCCTCGCGCAAGGGCGGTAAGGTGCCGCGTTTGCCGGGGCAGTTTCACGAGGGGGTGGGGGCGCCCCGGCGGACGGGCGATCCCTGCGAACAGATCAGGGGAAAAAAAGTCCGCCGCACCCGGGAACCGAAACGCCGTCGCTGGCGTTACTAACGCCAAGTGACACATCGATACAGGAGAGTGAAAACCGATGGCCACCGACTACGACGCCCCGCGTCGCGACGAGGTCGACCTCGGCGAGGACAGCCTCGAGGAGCTCAAGGCCCGCCGCGCCGACTCGCAGTCGGGCGCAGTGGACGTCGACGAGGTCGAGGTGGCGGAGAGCTTCGAGCTCCCCGGCGCCGACCTGGCCGACGAGGAACTCACCGTCAAGGTGCTGCCGATGCAGACCGACGAGTTCCGCTGCGCCCGTTGTTTCCTCGTGCATCACCGCAGCCAGCTCGCGGTGGAACGCAACGGGGAACTGATCTGCCGCGAGTGCGCCTGACCGGCGCGCCCGCGGGCAGGACCCCCGGTCGTCGCCCGACGGCCGGGTCACGAACCGACCCCTGATGCACCGGCCGCCGGTTTGACCCGGCTGCTCCGCCGGGTATCAGGCTGACCGGAGACGCCAACGGCCATGCTGCCGGCAGCAGAAACGGAGAGGTCGACGATGAGCCGCCCAGATGACGACTCGGCACAGTCCGCAGATCCGGGGCGTGAGCTCATCAAGGTCGGCCCCGCCGAGCCTGCCGGCCCCGACGATGCCGGGATCGGCGCCACCGTGGCCGCGCTCACGGCCGACGACCTGGAGCCGGCCGGCCGCCGGCGCCTGCTCGGCCGGCTCGTCGGCGACGTCCGCCGGCGCGGGCTCGGTCAGCTCTTCCGGCCCAAGGCCGCGCTGCGCTGGATGGCCGACGTCGTCGCCGACGTGGCGCCGTACGTGCCGGTCCGCGATCTGGCGACGCTGCGCCGGCACCACGACGGGCTGACCGGCGACGCGCTCGCCGAGCGGCTCGTCCGCAACGCCGCCCGGGCCACCGCCGGGGTGGGCGCGGCCGGCGGCGGTGTCGCCTCGCTCGAATGGGTCGCCACCCCGACCCTGCTCTCGGCCCCGGTGCTGCTGGCCGCCGAGACGGTCGCGGTCGTGGCCATCGAGCTCAAGCTGATGGGTGAGCTGCACGAGGTGTACGGCCGGCCGGTCACCGGCAGCCCCGTCGAGCGCGCCTCCGCCCTGATCCAGGCCTGGTCCGGCCAGCGCGGCGTCAACCCGCTGGTGCCGGGCGTCGGCGTCGCCACCGTGCTGGGCACCGCGGCCCGCAAGGAACTCCAGGGCACCCTGCTGCGCCGCTTCGGGCGCAACCTGACCACGCTGGGCCCGCTGCTGACCGGCGCGGCGGTGGCGAGCTACCTGAACCGGCGGGCCACCCGCAGCCTTGGCGAGAAGCTCATCAAGGACCTGCGCCGCCAGGGCAAGGCGGTCATCGAGGGCGAGCAGCGCCGGGAACTCAACCCCTAGCGCGCAGCAGCGCGGTGGCCAGCTCGACCGGGTGCCGGGTGGAGACCACCCAGAACGGCGTCGGGTCGGCCGGATCGTCCAGCAGCACCTGCACGGCGCCGCCGATCCACGGCCGCTGCACCACGAAGGCCAGCGGGTGCGAGCCGACGCCCAGCGCCTCGCGCTTGCCGGCGGCGTCCAGTGGCACCACGTCGGCGATCACGCTCAGCGGCAGCCGGGCGTCGTCGACCTGGAGCTCCGTCGCGGTGACCACCACCCGGATCCGGTCGGCGCGCCACAGCAGGAACACGGTCAGCGGCAGCAGCACCGCGAACGGCACCCAGGCGCGCAGCCCGGTGCCACCCATCCAGATCTCGGCGGCGAGCAGGGCCGCCACGGCCAGCCAGCCCGGCCACGCCAGCCACGGGATGCGCAGGCGCTCGGCATACGCCGGAGGCGGCGCGGTCGTGCGTGCGGAGGCCTCGGATGTCACCCTGGTGAGGGTACGGCGCGCCTCCGTCCGCGGCGACGGCAGGATGGCAGGGTGGGTGCCGCTCGCCCGCCGTGGAGATCGCCGATCGTGAGGACACCACCGTGACCGACCCCGTGGACATCCAGGTCCGCCGGCTCGACCCGGACCTGCCGCTGCCGGCGTACGCCCACCCGGGCGACGCGGGCGCGGACCTGGTCGCCGCCGAGGACGTCGAGCTCGAGCCCGGCGCGCGCCGGCTGGTGCGGACCGGGCTGGCGATCGCGCTCCCGTCCGGCTACGTCGGGCTGGTGCACCCGCGCTCCGGGCTCGCCGCCCGCCTCGGCGTGACCGTGCTCAACGCGCCCGGTACGGTCGACGCCGGTTACCGCGGCGAGATTCTGGTGAACCTGGTCAACCACGACCCGGCGGTCACCGCGAAGATCTCCCGGGGCGACCGCATCGCTCAGCTCGTCGTGCAGCGGGTCGAACGGGCCGTGTTCCACGTGGTCGACGAGCTCCCCGGCACCGACCGGGGTGCGGGCGGACACGGTTCGACCGGCGGACATGTCGCCCTGCCGGCGCAGCAGAAGCAGCTCTAGATCGAAGAAGGTGGCAACGCAGATGTTCTCCCGCAAGCGCGGCGGTCCGAAGCACGTGCGCCCGGACGACGCTCCCCAGTCGGCGGCGCTCGCCAAGAGCATGGGCGACGAGCCGGCTCCCCGGCACGGCCCGTACGACAGCAGGCACGCTCCCGACGGGGTGCAGCGCCTGGACCTGGGCAGCCTGCTGATCCCGGCGATCGAGGGCGTCGAGGTGCGGGTGCAGGCCAACCCGGACGGCGGCGTCGAGCAGATCGTGCTGGTGCACGGCGACAGCGCGCTGCAGCTCGGGGTCTTCGCCGCGCCCCGCAGCGAGGGCATCTGGGACGAGGTGCGCGCCGAGATCGCCGCGGCGATGAAGTCCGACGGCGCCGCCCCGCAGGAGTTCGACGGGCCGTACGGCGTCGAGCTGGCCGCCCGGGTCAACACGCCCGAGGGGCCGGCGGATGTCCGGTTCGTCGGCGTGGACGGCCCGCGCTGGATGGTCCGCGCGCTGTTCCAGGGCCTGGCCGCCGCCGACCCGGCGCAGGAGGGCGTGCTGGGCGAGTGCCTGCGCGGGCTGGTCGTGGTCCGCGACGAGGAGGCCCGCCCGGTCCGCGAGGCGCTGCCGCTGCGGCTGCCGCGCGAGATGGCCGAGCACGCCGAGCACCACGCCGAGGGCGAGGACCCGACCCCGCCGGACGTCGCCACCAACCAGCAGTTCCCCGGCCCGAACGGCCGGCACGTGCACTGATCGGAACGGCTGCCGGTGAGGTACGTCACCGGGGCTAATTCCGGCGTACCGTTAACGGGCGGCACCTATCCACACTGGGTGCCGTCCGCCGGTACCCCCGCCGGCGTGTTTCCACGGCTTGCCGAGGAGAGGGTGGCACCGAGGTCATGGCGACCGATGAGCGCACCAAAGGCCTGCGCGGCTTCTTCGAGCGGTTGACCGCTTCCGAGGAGGAGCTGGACGCGCAGGAGCTGCAGCGTGACAGCGCCAAGTGCGGTGCCATGCCGGCCGGTCAGTGCCGGCGCGGCCAGGTCGTCTCGGTGTCCGGGCGACTGCGGACGGTGGCGTACACTCCCCGCACCAACCTGCCGACGCTTGAGGCCGACCTCTACGACGGCAGCGACGTGGTCACGCTCGTCTTCCTGGGCCGGCGCTTCATCATCGGGATCGAACCGGGTCGTCAGCTCACCGCCCGCGGCCGGATCGCCCTGCGCGACGACCGCAAGGTCATTTACAACCCGTACTACGAGCTGGAGGCGCCCCGGTGACACCCGGCAGCGAGCCCCGTCACGCCGCGCACGAAACCGTGGAGGAGAGGGTCGCCGAGGAGGTCGTCGAGGAGCTCGACCTGCACCCGGTCAAGGAGCCGGAGCGGGACGACGAGCCCTTCCCCTCGATGAGCGAGCAGATCTCCGAGCAGCTCGGCGGGGTCCGCGGGCTCATCGAGTCCAGCGTGCCGGTGCTCGCGTTCGTGGTGCTCAACGTGCTGCTCGGCGAGGCCGGGCTGGATCTGGGCAAGAAGACCGCGCTGTACTGGGCGATCGGCGGCAGCGTCGGCTCGGCCCTGGCGATCGGCGTCTACCGGCTGACCCGCAAGCAGCCGATCCGGCACGCGGTCAACGGCCTGTTCGGCATCGCCATCGGCGCGTTCCTGGCCTGGCGCACCGGCGACGCCAAGAACTTCTACCTGCCGGGCATCCTGCTGACGCTGGGCCAGGTGGTCGTGCTGATCGCGTCGGTCGCGGTCCGCCGGCCGATCATCGGGTACGTCTGGGGCGTGCTGGCCAACGGCGGCAAGCACGACTGGTTCGACAACCCCCGGCTGTTCCGCACGTTCCAGTGGCTGACCCTGGTCTGGGCGGCCTCGCTGTTCATCCGCGCGGGCGTGCAGGGCTGGCTCTACCTGGCGGACCAGGCGAACGCGATCGGCGTGGTGCGGATCCTGATCAGCTGGCCGATCTACGCCGCGACCTTCGCCTTCACCGCGTGGGCCGTGCACCGGGTCACCTCCACCCAGCGCGTGCAGGAAGCCGCCTAGCCCGGCTCGCGGGTGTTGCCGAGCAGCACCGCGCGGACCGCGTCCTCGACCTCCGAGGTGCAGACGAAGATCAGCTCGTCGCCGGCCTCCAGCGGGTCGTCCGGCGTCGGCACCAGCACCCGCTTGCCGCGCAGGATCGCCACCAGGGCGGAGTCGCGCGGCATCGGCACCGAGCGCACCGGCTCACCGACGTACGGCGCGGTGGCCGGCAGGGTGATCTCCACCAGGTTGGCCTCGCCCTGCCGGAAGGTCATCAGCCGGACCAGGTCGCCGACGGTGACCGCCTCCTCGACCAGCGCGGCCATCAGGCGCGGTTTGCTGACCGCGACGTCGACGCCCCACTGCTCGGTGAACAGCCACTCGTTCTCGGCCCGGTTGACCCGGGCCACCACCCGGCTGACCGCGAACTCGGTCTTGGCCAGCAGCGAGCAGACCAGGTTGGCCTTGTCGTCGCCGGTGGCGGCCACGACCACGTCGCAGTTCGCCACGTCGGCCTCCTCCAGGCTGCTGACCTCGCACGCGTCGGCCAGCACCCACTCGGCCTGCGGCACCCGTTCCGGGCGCAGCTGGCGGGGCTGGCGCTCGATGAGCATGACCTGGTGGCCGTTGCCGATGAGCTCACTGGCGATCGAGCGGCCCACGTTGCCGGCGCCCGCGATGGCGATCCGCATGGTCAGTGACCTCCCAGCCCGGCGCCCGCGGCGTTCGTGAGCACGGTGTCGACGATGTCGTCGGTGACCAGCATGAACACCTGGTCACCATCCTGCAGCACGGTGGACGGGGTGGCCAGCGAGCCGATCCCGAAGCGCATCAGGTACGCCACCCGGGCGCCGGTGGCGTCCTCCAGCGCGGTGACCGTCTGACCCACCCAGTCCCGGTGCAGCGGCGCCTCGACGATCGACACCGCGCTGGTGGGGTCGCGGAACACCTCGACGGTGCCCTCCGGCACCAGGTGCCGGACCATCCGGTCGGCGGCCCAGCGGATCGTGGCCACCGTCGGGATGCCGAGCCGCTCGTAGACCTGGGCCCGCTTGGCGTCGTAGATCCGGGCGACCACCCGCGACACGCCGAAGGTCTCGCGGGCCAGCCGGGCCGAGATGATGTTGGAGTTGTCGCCGCTGGAGACCGCCGCGAACGCGTCGGCGCGCTCGATGCCGGCCGCGCTGAGCACCTCGCGGTCGAAGCCGATCCCGGTCACCGTGGTGCCGCCGAACTCGGCGCCCAGCCTGCGGAAGGCGTCGGCGTTCTGGTCGATCACCGCGACGGAGTGGCCGCGTGCGTCGAGCTTGTGCGCCAGCGTCGAGCCGAGCCGGCCACAGCCCATGATCACCACGTGCAAGGTTTTGCGCCTTCCCGCTGGATGCGTACGTAGCAGAGCGTGCCATGCGGCGGCGACGTCCGTTGGCCGGGGCGGCCGACGGCGTGGCGTGCGCAGCCGTACCCTTGGCGCTTGTGGCAAGTTCGACGTCCCTCGCGAAGCGGCTTCTGCTCGGCCGGCCCTTCCGCTCCGATCGGCTCCAGCACACGCTGCTGCCGAAGCGGATCGCGCTGCCCGTCTTCGCCTCGGACGCGCTGTCCAGCGTCGCGTACGCGCCCGACGAGATCCTGCTGACGCTCTCCATCGCGGGCGCCGGCGCGTTCTTCTACTCGCCGTGGATCACCCTGGCGGTCGCCGTCGTGATGGTCACGGTGGTGGCGAGCTACCGGCAGAACGTGCACGCGTACCCGTCCGGCGGCGGTGACTACGAGGTCGCGACGGTCAACCTCGGCCCGCGCTTCGGGGTGGCGGTGGCCAGCGCGCTGCTGGTCGACTACATCCTGACCGTGGCGGTGTCGGTCAGCGCCGGGGTCGCGAACCTGGGCTCGGTGGTGCCGTTCGTGGCCGAGCACAAGATCGGCATCGCGCTCGCGGCCATCGCCCTGCTGGCCGCGCTCAACCTGCGCGGGCTGCGCGAGTCCGGCACCGCGTTCGCCATCCCCACGTACCTGTTCATCGTGGTCATCCTCGGGATGATCATCACCGGCCTGGTCCGGGTCTACCTGCTCGGCCAGGACCTGCGCGCACCCAGCGCGGACATCGTCATCGAGGCCGAGACCCAGCACCTGACCAGCTTCGCCTTCGTCTTCCTGCTGCTGCGCACGTTCTCCTCGGGCTGCGCCGCGCTGACCGGGGTCGAGGCCATCTCCAACGGCGTGCCGGCGTTCAAGCCGCCGAAGAGCAAGAACGCGGCCACCACGCTGCTGCTGCTGGGCGGCATCGCCATCACCATGTTGGTCGGCATGATCATGCTGGCCCGCGCCACCCACCTGCAGTACGTCGAGGACCCGCTGCTGCAGATCGTCGGCGGGCCGGACAACTACGTGCAGAAGACGGTGACCGCGCAGCTCGGCGAGACCGTTTTCGGCAGCGGTTCGATCCTGCTCTACGTGGTCGGCGTGGTCACCGCGTTGATCCTCTTCCTGGCCGCGAACACCGCGTTCAGCGGCTTCCCGGTGCTCGGCTCGATCCTGGCCCAGGACCGGTACCTGCCCCGCCAGCTGCACACCCGCGGTGACCGGCTGGCGTTCAGCAACGGCATCTTCTTCCTGGCCGGCGCCGCGATGCTGCTCATCGTGTCGTTCGAGGCCGAGGTCACCCGGCTGATCCAGCTCTACATCGTGGGCGTGTTCGTGTCGTTCACGCTGTCGCAGGCCGGCATGATCCGGCACTGGAACCGGCTGCTGCGGACCCAGCGGGATCCCGGCGCCCGGCGCCGGATGTTCCGGTCCCGGGGGATCAACACCTTCGGCATGGCGCTGACCGGCGCGGTGCTGATCGTCGTGCTGGTCACCAAGTTCCTGCTCGGTGCGTGGATCGCGATCGTCGCCATGCTGGTGATCTACGCCGGCATGCTGGGCATCCGCAAGCACTACGTCCGGGTCGCACAGGAGCTGGAGCCGAGTGAGGAGCGTCCGGTGCTGCCCTCGCGCAACCACGCCATCGTGCTGGTCAGCAAGGTGCACAAGCCGACCCTGCGGGCGGTGGCGTACGCCCGGGCGACCCGGCCGGACACGCTGACGGCGGTCACGGTCAACGTGGACGACAAGGACACCCGCGCCATCCAGGCCGAGTGGGAGCGCCGGCAGGTGCCGGTGCCGCTGACCGTGGTCGACTCGCCGTACCGGGAGATCACCCGCCCGATCATCGACTTCGTCAAGGGCGTGCGCCGCGGTTCGCCGCGCGACGTGGTCACCGTCTTCATCCCCGAGTACGTGGTCGGCCGCTGGTGGGAGAACCTGCTGCACAACCAGAGCGCGTTGCGGATCAAGACCCGGCTGCTGTTCGAGCCCGGGGTCATGGTGACCAGCGTGCCGTGGCAGCTGCGGTCCAGCCAGGACCGCGACCTCGACCGGCTGGACCGTGACCTGAGCCGGGCGCCGGCCCGCGGCCCGCGTATCCGTCCCGACGGTGTGCCGGCCACGGTGGCCGCCGCACCTCCCGCCGACCCCCCGGAAGAGCCGAAGTGAGCGACGAACTGTTCGAGGGTGACCGGATCGACGTGACGGTCGGTGAGCCCGCCCACGGCGGGCACTGCGTGGCCCGGATCGGCGGCCCGCACGGCCAGGTGGTCTTCGTCCGGCACGCGCTGCCGGGCGAGCGGGTCACCGCCGTGGTGACCGAGCTGCACAAGGGCTACCTGCGCGCGGACGCCGTGGAGATCCACGAGGCGTCGCCGGACCGGGTGGCCGCGCCGTGCGCGTTCGCCCATCCCGGCGGCTGCGGCGGCTGCGACCTCCAGCACGTCGCGCCGGCCGCGCAGCTGGCCTGGAAGTCCGCCGTGGTGCGCTCGCTGCTGGGCCGGATGGGCGGCCTGAGCAGCGAGCGGATCGCCGAGCTGGACATCCGGGTGGAGCCGCTGCCGGGCGGCCCGCTGGGCTGGCGGTCCCGGGTCCGGTACGCCGTGGACGCCGCCGGCCGGCCGGGCCTGCTGCAGCACCGGTCGCACGAGGTCGTACCGATCGACCGCTGCCTGATCGCCCACCCGGAGCTGCAGAAGCTCGACGTGACCGGCCGGCTGTGGCCGGACGCGGCCGCGGTTGAGGTGGTCGCCTCGACCGGCGGCGACATCAGCGTCCGGCCCCGCCCGGCCACCACCGCGCTGCTCGCGCCCGCCGAGCCGGTGGCGCCCGGTGCGCTCGTGCCCGGCGGCAACGGCCTCCCCGGCGAGCCGGCCGAGGCGCCCGCCGACGGCCCGGCCGAGGTGACCGAGCTGGCCGTCGGCCGCAAGTGGCAGGTGCCGCCGGACGGCTTCTGGCAGGTGCACCCGGCCGCGGCGGACACCCTGGTGGGCGCGGTGCTGGAGCTGCTCCAGCCGGCCGAGGGGGAGAGCTCCTGGGACCTGTACGGCGGCGCCGGCCTGTTCGCGGCGGCGCTGGCCGAGCGGACCCGGGGCCGGGTGACGGTCATCGAGTCCGCGCCGGTGGGCGTGACGGCGGCCCGGACCAACCTGGCGGACCTCAACGGCGTCGAGGTGGTGGCCGGCCGGGTGGACGTGGCGCTGGGCCGGCGCCGGGTGACCGGGCCGGTGGACCTGGTGGTGCTGGACCCGCCGCGGACCGGCGCGGGCACCAAGGTGGTCCGGGCGATCACGACGGCCCGGCCGCGCGCGGTGGCCTACGTGGCCTGCGACCCGGCCGCGTTGTCCCGGGACGTGCAGACCTTCGCCGCCGAGGGGTACAAGCTGGCCGCGCTGAAGGCGTACGACTGCTTCCCGATGACCCAGCACATCGAGTGCGTCGCCCTGCTCGTGCCCGGCTACCAGCCGCCGGCGGAACAAGTGGTCTCGTCGAACGACGCCGCGGGGCAGTGATCTGAGTCACCGGAGGTTGTGCAGGTTTTGTGGAGGACGTCTCTGTGGCCGTTCGCGCCAGATGCGTGGGCGCGTTCCGCCGATAGACTGACTCCTCATGAGCGAGCGCAGTGATCAGACGACGGCCGGCATCCTCGCGGGCATCAAGACCCCCGGCGACCTCAAGCGCCTCGATCCCGATCAGCTGACCCTGCTCGCGGCGGAGATCCGCGACTTCCTGGTGGCCAAGGTGTCGCGCACCGGCGGGCACCTCGGCCCCAACCTCGGCGTCGTGGAGACCACCCTGGCCCTGCACCGGGTCTTCGACTCGCCCCGGGACAGGGTGCTGTTCGACACCGGCCACCAGGCGTACGTGCACAAGATCGTGACCGGCCGGCAGGACGGGTTCGACCGGCTGCGCCAGCGCGGCGGGCTCTCCGGCTACCCGAGCCAGGCCGAGAGCGAGCACGACCTGATCGAGAACTCGCACGCCTCCACCGCCCTGTCATACGCGGACGGCCTCTCCAAGGCCTTCACGCTGCGCGGCGAGGAGCGGCACGTGGTGGCCGTGGTCGGCGACGGCGCGCTCACCGGCGGCATGTGCTGGGAGGCGCTCAACAACATCGCGTCGGCGAAGAACCGCCTGGTCATCATCGTCAACGACAACGGCCGGTCGTACGCGCCGACCATCGGCGGGCTCGCCGACCACCTCTCCACGCTGCGCCTCAACCCGGGCTACGAGCGGGTGCTCGACCTGGTCAAGGACGCGCTCGGCTCGACGCCGGTGGTCGGCAAGCCGGTCTACGAGGTGCTGCACGCGGTCAAGAAGGGCATCAAGGACGCGGTCAGCCCGCAGCCGATGTTCGAGGACCTCGGCATCAAGTACCTCGGCCCGATCGACGGGCACGACATCCAGGCCATGGAGTCCGCGCTGCGCCGGGCCAAGGGCTTCAACGCCCCGGTCATCGTGCACGCGGTGACCCGCAAGGGCTACGGCTACCGGCCCGCCGAGGACGACGAGGCGGACTGCCTGCACGGCCCGGGCGCGTTCAACCCGGAGACCGGTGCGCTGACCGCGAAGCCGTCGGTGAAGTGGACCCACGTCTTCGCCGAGGAGCTCGTCGCGATCGCCGACGAGCGTCCCGACGTTGTGGGCATCACCGCCGCGATGGCCGAGCCCACCGGCATCGCCGCGCTGCAGAAGAAGTACCCGGAGCGGGTCTACGACGTCGGCATCGCCGAGCAGCACGCCGTCACCTCGGCCGCCGGCCTGGCCATGGGCGGCCTGCACCCGGTGGTCGCCGTCTACGCGACCTTCCTCAACCGGGCGTTCGACCAGGTGCTGCTGGACGTGGCGATGCACGGGCTGCCGGTGACGATCGTGCTGGACCGGGCCGGCATCACCGGTCCCGACGGCCCGAGCCACTACGGCATCTGGGACATGAGCGTCTTCGGCGCGGTGCCCGGCCTGCGGATCGCCGCGCCGCGCGACGCCGCCACCCTGCGTGAGGAGCTGCGCGAGGCGGTCGCCGTCGACGACGGGCCGACGATCGTGCGGTTCCCGACCGGTTCGGTCGCCGCCGACCTGCCGGCGCTGCGCCGGGTCGGCCCGGTCGACGTGCTGCGCGAGGACGAGCGCAAGGACATCCTGCTGGTCGCGGTGGGTGCCTTCGCCAAGCTGGGGATGGAGGTCGCCGAGCGGATCGCCGAGCAGGGGTACGGCGTCACGGTCGTCGACCCGCGCTGGGCCCGCCCGGTGCCGATCGAGCTGGCCGCGCTGAGCCGGAGCCACCGCCTCGTGGTGACGCTCGAGGACGGCATCCGGGCCGGCGGCGTGGGCGAGGCGGTCGCCAGCTCCCTGCGTGACGCCGGCGTCGACGTGCCGCTGCGGGACCTGGGCGTGCCGGCCGGCTTCCACCCGCACGGCAGCCGCGCCGAGATCCTCACCGCGCTCGGCCTGACCGCCCAGGACGTCGCCCGCGACGTGACGGAGTGGGTCTCGCAGCTGGAGGACCCGGCCACCGAGCACCAGCCGCAGCGCTGAAGATCAACGGGCTGATTCGTTATCTGCCCGTTATCTTTGGAGCATGGCGGCGGAGACATTCGGCGGCAATACGGTAGTCATCGACCTCGGCCTGGCCCGGGGTGAACCCGACGAGTACGTCCGCCCGGCCCGCTCGACCATGCCGGACTGGTTCGCCCCGGTGCTCGTCGCGGTCATCGTGCTGCTGTCGTCCGCGGCCTCGGCGGCGCCGCAACCCTCGGCGCTGTCGCCCGTGCTGACGCTGCCGTTCGGGCCCGCCGACCCGTACGCGCTGACCGACGACGGCGACCTGCTCGCCCAGACGTACGGGACGATCAGCTCGTACGACCTGAGCGACGGGCACCTGAACTGGCAGGCCGGCTCGGTGTCGCCGACGTACCGGTTGCGCACCGGCGGCGACCTGGTGCTGATGCGGCCGTGGAGCGGCACCCAGGGCGACCCGGGCACCACCGCCATCTCGCTGACCACCGGGGTCGCCCAGTGGCGGCGCTCCGGCAACGTCGTCACCATCGCCGGTTCGAGCGCGCTGCTCGCCGTCAACGCCGTGCGCAGCTCCGGGTCCGGCCGCCGGGTGCAGGGTCCGGTCGACGCGCTTGAACCCTTCGGCGGCACCACCCGCTGGCAGGTGCCGGTCCCGTCGACGGCGGTGCTGATGGGCGTGCCCGGCCCGGGCGACAACGGCCCGCGGATGCTGCTGATGCACGACAGCCAGCTAGCCGCCGTGCACGACCTCGACAACGGCCGCCTGCTGGCCAGTGCCCGGCTGCCGGCCGCCGACTACGGCCCGGACAACCCGAGCATCGCCGGCGGGCTGCTGGTGCTGCGGCACCCCACGCCGACCGGGCGGATGGTCAGCGCTTTCGACCCGGTGACGCTGCGGCTGCGCTGGGTCCGGCCGGCCGGCTTCGCGTTCGGGGTCAGCTCGTGCGGGCCGCTCATCTGCCTCACCGGGCCGGACGGGGTCCGCGCCGTCGAGGCGGACGACGGGCTGCAACGCTGGTTCCGGACCGGCTGGCGCAGCGTCGAGCAGCGCGGCGGGGCGCTGGTGGCGTTCGGGACGCCGGAGGGCGAGACCGAGCCGGTCGGCACGATCGAGCCGGCCACCGGCGAGGTGCTGGTCGACCTGCGCGGCTGGCGGCTGGTCTCCGGTCCCGGAGGCGGGGACCACCTGCTGGTGACCCGGGCGGCCGATGCGTCAGGCCGTACCATGGTCGCCGTCGCCGCCCCCGGCGGTGTGCGACCGGAGCTGCTGGCCGATCTGCCGGCCGGCACCGGCGACTGTCAGTCCGTGCCCGGCCGGCTCGTCTGCCGGGAGTCGACCGGCGAGCTGGTGGTCTGGGCCTACCGGCGAAAGGACTGAGCGTGGCGCTGATCGAGCTGAGCCCGGAGACGCCGGCTCCGCCCGCGGCAGCCACCCCGCCGCTCGCCTACTACTACCGCCGGGCCGGCCTCGCGCTGGCCGTCCTGCTGCTGCTCGCGCTGGGTGGGGCCGCGCCGGCCGGCTCGGTGCTGCTGACCCGGATCGGTGCGGTGCCGGTCGCCACCGGCGGTGACTTCCAGCTGGTCGGCGGCCTGCTCTACACGATGGACCTGGACGCCGAGCCACGCGTGCTCACCGCCTGGCAGCCCACCACGCTGCGGCCGCTCTGGAGCTATCGCGGCACCACGACCGAGGACCCGTTCTTCGTGAGCGCGGCGACGGACGGGTTCACCGTGCTGCGCTCCGGGCGCGGCATCACCGTGCTCGACGCCCGGACCGGGGCGGTCCGCTGGACCTCGCCGGTCGCCGTGCAGCCGGTGAACGACCGGACCGCGTTCGTCGAGGAGGAGATCTTCCGGCCCGGCACCGAGTACGACGCGGAGTCCGGCGACCCGGGCCAGCTCTACGGCACCAACACCGGGCCGCTGCACACCGAACCGGCGCTGCGCACCGAGCTGCGCGGCGTCGACCTGGCCACCGGCGCGAAGGTGTGGTCGCTGACCCTGCCCGGCTCGGTCTTCACCACCTGGACGGGCGCGCCGGAGAACGCCGTCGTGGTGCTCACCTCCGACCGGCTGCTGGTGCTGTCGCCGACCACCGGCGCGGTGCTGCGGGAACGGCCGGTGCCCGCGATCGGCGGCGTGACCGCGGGGGAGGGTGAGGTCGTGGGCGACACCGTGCTGGTGCACTACGGCGACTACGGCACGGGCGGGCTGGTCACCGCGTACGCCCTGGACACGCTCGCCGAGCGGTGGCGCCAGGATCAGCCCGACCCGGCCGGCAACTCCGCCGGCTGCCTGGGGCTGACCTGCGTCCGGAGCGGCAACGAGCTGATCGTGCTGGATCCGCGTACCGGTGCCGAGCGCTGGCGGAGCACCGACAGCATCGTGCTGGCGTTCGGCACCGGCGCGGTGCTGGAGACGCGGGGGCCGAGCCGCCCGCTGCGCACCGCGGACGTCGTCACCGGGCAGCAGGTGACGGATCTGCGCTGGTGGCGGTTCTTCTTCCCGGTCGAGGGCGGGCGCGCGTACCTGGTCAGCCGGTTGGACGGCAACCGCAACACCGTCTTCGGCCTGCTCCGGCAGGGCGCCACGGCGGTGCAGCCGCTCGGCCGGCTGCCCGAGACGACCGTGCAGTGCCAGTCGGTGCCGGGGCTGCTCGCCTGCCGGGTGGCGACCGGCATCGAGGTGTGGGCCATCCCCGGCTGAGCGCCGCGATCGGCGGTCGCCGGGCGCACAATGGCGGCGTGGGCGACGTCCTGATCGACCTCGGTGAGCAGCACGGCCGGCTCCCGAGCGAGACCGTGGCGTCCCTGGACCGGCCGCACCGCTTCCGCGGCATCCTCGCGTCCCTGACGGCCGTGCTGCTGGCCGGCCTCGGCGGGGCCGCGGTCACCCGGGCGCCGGTCGCGCCGGTGCTCGTGGCCGCCCGGCTCGGCGACACCATGTTCGTCGAGCAGAGCCGGCTCTACGTGGTCGGCGGCAACCGGGACCCGCAGGGCGCCGCGATCCAGCACAAGATCGTCAGCATGTACGCGCTGCCCGGCGGCGAGCTGCTGGCGCACACCACGGTCGCCGTCACCGGGGCGATCTTCCAGGTCACCTCGGTGGCGGAGACGGTGCTGGTGTCGTACCAGGTCGACACCGTCGGCGCCGAGGCGACGGTGGCCCTGCAGGCCGGCACCGACCGGGCGCTCTGGCGGGCACCGGCCCGGCTGCTCAGCGTCTCGGCCGCCGACGGCCTGGTGCTGCTGCGGGAGAACAGCCCGCGCTTCGGCGACCTGCACTGGTACGGCCTCGACCTGGCCACCGGCCGCACCCGGTGGTCGCTGGAGCAGCCGCTGCAGGGCTACACCACCGAGGCCGGCTACCGGGCCGGCTTCCCGCGCCGGCTCATCACCGCGACCACGGCCGGGCACATCGAGGTCCGCGACACCGTGAGCGGCACGCTGCTGGTCGAGGGCGACGTGACCGCGCGACCCGGCTGGTCGCGGCGTGGCATCACCGTGTGGCCCACCGGCGACCTGGTGCTGGTCGGCGGGCTGGGCGGGATCACCGCGTACACCCTGGCCGGGCTGAGCCCGCGCTGGCACAGCGGCCTGGAGCTGTCCGGCCGCTGGGTGCAGGACTGCGTCAACGCCATCTGCGTCTTCGGGTACCGCGGCGGGGTGCAGGTCCTCGACCCCGGTACGGGACAGGTGCGCTGGGCCGCGGACCGCTGGACCATGGCCGCCGAGGCCGGCTCGTACCTGCTGGTCAGCGGCAACCAGGGGCTGGAGGGGCGGTATCCGCTCGCGGTGGTGGAGCCGGTCAGCGGCGTCGTGCACGGCGACTTCGGTGCGTGGCGGGCGGCCGGTCCGCCGCGCGCCGACGGGACGGTGGTGGGCCTGCGCCAGCGCATCGGCGACGACGTGGTCTTCTACGCGCTGCTGGACCCGGTGACGCTCGCCGTCCGGGTGCTCGGCACGGCCACCACGGTCTCCGGCGACTGCCAGGCGACCACCGAGGTGCTGGTCTGCCGCCGGATCGACGCGGGCGTTGCGATCTGGCCCCTGACCCAGTAGTAACCGACCGGTAGCCTGCACTCACAGCCCCTTTACGGTGCGGCGGCAAGGCTGTGCGGTGAGCTGACTTTGAGTGCGGAGGACCCCGGGTGCGCGTACTGGTGGTGGAAGACGAGCGGAACCTCTGTGACGCGATCGCCCGGGGGCTGCGGCGCAAGGGGATGGCGGTCGACGTCGCATACGACGGGCTGACCGGCCACGAGATGGCATACGTGACCCGCTACGACGTCGTCGTGCTGGACCGTGACCTGCCCGGCATGCACGGCGACGAGATCTGCGCGGCACTGGTCGCCTCCGGCGCGCTGACCCGGGTGCTGATGCTCACGGCCAGCGTCACCGTGGCCGACCGGGTCGAGGGGCTGCAGCTGGGCGCCGACGATTACCTGCCCAAGCCGTTCGCGTTCGAGGAGCTGGTGGCCCGGGTCCAGGCCCTGGGCAGGCGGGCCACCCCGGCCGCGCCGCCCGTGCTGACCGTCGGCGACCTGATCCTGGACCAGGCCCGCCGGGTGGTGACCCGCGGCGGCGCCCCGATCGACCTGACCAACAAGGAGTTCGGCGTCCTCGAGGAGCTGCTCAAGGCCCGCGGCGGCGTGGTATCCAGCGAGGAGCTGCTGGAACGCGTCTGGGATGCCAACACCGACCCGTTCACCACGACGGTCCGGGTGACGGTCATGACGCTGCGCAAGAAAGTGGGCGACCCACCGCTGATCGAGACGGTGGTCGGCGCGGGCTACCGGGTGCCCGAGCCCGTCGTGGTGCTGCCCGCCGGCGGGCCGGCATGACGGTGTACGCCAGCCGGCGTGAGCGGATGCGGATGCGGCCGACGCTGCGGCTGCGGCTCACGCTGCTCAACGGCATCCTGCTGGTCGGTGCCGGCGCCATCCTGGTGCTGCTGGCCTGGCTGCTGGTCGGCGACGCCCTGCACCCGGCGGACGAGCTGCAGGCCGGCACCCAGGTGGTGCTCCGCGACGGCGCCCGGCTGGACGCGCTCACCTGGCAGACCGATCTGGTCAACAGGGCGTCCCAGGAACTGCTGATCAAGGGCCTGATCGCGCTCTTCGCCATCGGCATCATCGGCATCGCGGGCGCGTACGCGGTGGCCGGCCGCGCCCTGCGCCCGCTGCACTTCGTGACGGCGACCGCCCAGCGGCTCGGCGAGGAGACGCTGGACCAGCGGATCCGCTACTCGGGCGCGGACGACGAGGTGGCCGAGCTGGCCCGCACCTTCGACGCGATGCTGGACCGGCTGGCCGGGGCGTTCGAGTCGCAGAAGCGCTTCGTGGCCAACGCGTCGCACGAGCTGCGGACCCCGCTGGCGGTCATGCGCACCGAGATCGACGTGACGCTGAGCGACGACGAGGCCGACGTGGCCGAGTACCGCCGGATGGCCAAGGTGGTGCGCAACGCCTCCGAACGCGCGAACGGGCTGGTGGACGCGCTGCTGGTGCTGGCCCGCAGCGAGGCGCAGTCGGGGCGGCGGCTGGTCCGCAAGGTGCCGGCCGACCTGGCGACCAGCGTCTACAACGCGCTGTCGGCGGTCAAGGCCGAGGCGGAACGGATGAAGCTGGAGGTCACCACCGACCTGCAGGCGGCGCCGGTGGTCGGCGACCCCAGCCTGCTGGACCGGCTGGCCGGGAACCTCATCGAGAACGCGATCCGCTACAACCACCTGATGGGCAAGCTGTGGTTGCGCACCGAGAACACGGACGGGCACGCCCGGCTGGTGGTGGGGAACACGGGCTACGAGGTGGACCCGGGTGACGTCCCCGGGCTGTTCGAGCCGTTCCGCCGGGGCGGGTGGGAACGCACCGGGTCCCGCGGGTCGGGGCTCGGGCTCTCCATCGTCCGGGCCGTCTGCGACGCCCACGGCGGCACCGTCTCGGCTGTGGCTCAGCCCGGCGGGGGGCTTGAGGTCTCCGTACGGCTGCCCGCGGCCGACACCACTCCGGTGGTGGCGGCCACGGCTACCGTGCCCCGGGCCAAGGGTCTGGGTATCGCCTCGTCGTGACCGGCGGGCCTGGTCAGGCGGCCAGGCGGAGGTCCTCCTGGCCCGCTTCCCGCCGGATCGTGCGCCAGCGGGAGACGCTGATGCCGAGTTCGGCGGCCAGGTCCGCGTCGGTGAGGTCCGGCCGGGCTGCCTTGATCTTGGCGGCGGTCGCCAGGGTCTCCGCCGGCGACCTGCGCGGCTTGGCCGAGGGCTTCGTGGCGGTGGCCTTCGCGGACGGCTTGGCGGTCTTGGTGGTGGCGGTGACCCGGCCCTGGCGGGTCAGGGCGGGGTTGAACGCGGAGATCTCGGCGCCGCGGGTCCGGGGGAGGGTCGCGCGGGGGAGCTTGGCTGCTACCTCGGCCAGGGCTGCCGCGGTGGCGGGGCTGCGCCGGGTGCTGGCGGCGGTCGGGACCGGGATCAGGCCCGGCACGGTCGTCCCGGCGGTGCGGGTGTCGGGGGCCGTGCTCTGACCGCCTGCCGTGCTCTGACCGCCGGCCCGGCTTTGACCGCCTGCCGTGCTCTGACCGCCTGCCGTGGCATTTGCGCCGGCCGCGGCGGTTGTGTCGACTGCGCCGGCCGTGGCGGTTTCGCCAGCCGCGGCTTTTGCGTCGAGTGCCACGTTTGCGCTGATCGCGCCGTTTGTGCTGGCTGCACTGGTTGCTGCGGTCGCGCTGGCTGCGGTCGCGCTGGCTGTGGTTGCGCTGGCTGTGGTTGCCAGGACCGCCGCTCGGGCGGTGCGGGTGGCCTCGGCGCGGGCTTCGGTCTCCAGCAGGGCGATCTGGCCGCCGAGCTCGACCAGGCAGATGCTGGCCACCACGATCAGGCCGTCCACCGACAGCGGCAGCAGGTAGGCCGACGCGCCGGTCTCGCCGTAGCGGGCGGCCACCCCGGCCATGTGCCAGTAGGAGACCCAGGCGGCGATGCCGGCGATCGTCGCGGTGGCGAACAGCCGGGCGAAGGCGAGGGAGCGGCGGTGGACCGGGACCCGCGAGATCAGCTCGACCGTCAGCAGCAGGGCGAGCGGCGGCCAGGCGGCGATGGCCTGGCTGATCGGGTTGTCCAGGGCGTGCAGAATGTTCGCGGCGACCGAGGCCGCGACGCCCAGGACCAGGGTCGCTCGCACGGCCCAGCGGACGCGGCGAAGTTGCGGGAGTACCACCGGACGCTCCTCTGAGAAGTCGAAACGAAAAGCCGGGCCCCGTGGGGGACCCGGCGGATCATCCTGTCGTGCTGATGTTTCGGTACGGCATCGGTCGGCCGGACCCCGGCAGACCGCGACCCGTTCGTGTCGGGAGCGATACGAACGTGTGACGCAGCCTCCCGGCGTGTCAGTTTGACTTCTGCTCGACCTGGCCTCGCAGCTTGACGAACTCGTCCTTGGCCTCGCCCAGCGAGGTGAAATACCAGATCAGCAGGCCGGAGCTGCCCTCGTCGGCCCAGGCGCACAACGCCAGCGGCACGCCCTCGTCGGAGCCCTTGGCGCACTTGGCCGCGCCACCGAGCGGGCCGGGCGGGATGCTCGAGACGTTCGTCAGCTTCAGGTTGTCGAAGCTGGAGCCGGCGAAGGCGCCGTCCACCTCGTCCTTCGGGTCGCGCACATAGGACTTGGCCGCCACCACCATGACCAGGTCGCGCTTGGCCGGGACGCCGTAGAGGGCGCCCACCGACTGCGAGGCGCCCGGCAGCAGCGCCAGGTTCTCCTCCAGCTTCTCGACCGTGTCGGCGAACTTGGGGTCGGTCACCCGCGGCCGGCCGCCCAGCGTCCGGGGCTCCACGATGGTGATGACGGCCCGCGGCGGGGTCGTGGTGATCCCGGGGGTGGGCGCCGTCGAGGTGACGGAGGTGGCGAAGCTCTCGGCGGTGTTGCGGCCCGCCAGGTAGATCGCGGTGCCGCCACCGACGCAGAGCACCAGCACCAGGGCGACGGAGACCAGCGTGATCGGCAGCGCCCGGGACTTCTTCGGCGGCGCCGGCATCGGCGCGGGGAAGCCGCCCTGCGGCGGGTAGCCGGGCTGCGGGTACGACGGTGTCGGCCCGTAGGCCGGCGGCGGATAACCCGGCTGCGGCGGCACCGAGGCGGGCACGTCCGGGTTCGGCTGCCCCTGGTAGGGCTGCCCGGGATAGCCCGGCTGACCCGGATACCCCGGCTGACCCGGATAGCCCGGCTGACCCGGATAGGGCTGCCCAGACCCGGGCTGCCCAGACCCGGGCGGCCCGGAGCCGGGCGGCCCCGACCATGGCTGCTCACCGGACGGCGGGCCCGGATACGGCTGGCCGGAATGCGGCTGGCCGGGGTAGGGCTGGTCCGGATAGGGCTGGTTCGGCGGCTGCGACATCAACGCTCCATCGATCGGGCTACAGCACCGCGCAGCCTAGCCGCCGCCGGCCACGCGGTGATCTCCCGCCCGCCGCGAGCCTCGCCACATCCGGCGCGGCGAGCCTTGCCACATCCGTGCGCTGCGGGGCTCGCGGTTGGTGTCACGCCTTCTTCTCGACCTCGCCGCGGAGTGTGATGAACTCCTTTTCAAGGTCTGCCTTCTCCTTGAACATCATCGTCAGCATGCCCACGCTGCCGTTGTCGGACCAGACGCAGACCGCCATCGGCACGCCCGCGGTGTCGGTGTCGCCGCACTTGGCGATGCCGCCGAGCGGGCCCGGGTCGGTGTCGGTCATGTTTTCGATCTTGAAGCCGCCGGAGCTGTCGAGGCCGGAGTTGAAGCTGTCGAAGCGGTCCTGGGCCGAGCCGTTGATCGAGGAGGCCGCGGCCACCATGACGATGTCCTGATTTTGCACGTCGCCGTAGATCGCGCCGACCGAGCCGGTGGCGCCCGGGATGTTCGACATGACGGCGTCCAGGCCGTTGACGCTGCTCTGCAGGGTGGGGTCGTCCGCCTTGGGCCGGCCGCCCAGCGTCTCGGGCTCGACCACCGTGATCTTGCTGGCGTCGACGACCTGTTCCACCTTGTCCTTGGCCGCGACGAACGTGACCACCACGCCGGCGACGCACAGCAGCGCGACGACGCCGACCACGATCAGCACGATCTTGAGCGCGGACGACTTCTTCTTCGGCGCCGGGCCCATGCCGTACTGCGGGGCGTTCTGGCCCGGGTACGACCCCGGCGGGTAGGAGCCCTGGCCGGGTGGCGGGTAGGAGCCGTGGTCGGCCGGCGGCTGGTACGACCCGTGGTCCGGCGGCGGCGGGTAGGAGCCGGGCGGCGGCGGATACGAGCCCTGCCCCGGCTGCGGATACGAGCCCTGCCCTGGCGGTGGCGGATACGAGCTCTGCCCCGGCGGTGGCGGGTACGAGCTCTGCCCGGGCGGCGGTGGGTATGAGCCCTGGCCCGGCGGTGGGTAGGAGCCCGGGGCCGCCGGCGGCTGGTAGCCCTCCTCGGGACCGGGCTCGCCGGGGTAGGGCTGGTACGGCGGCTGTGACATGGGAACTCCCGGACTAAAGAGGTCAGCCGCCGGAGCGTACCGATTCGCCGGCGGCAGTGGCGTCGTCAACCCGTCAGTCGGGTGAACAAACCGGCGTCCCCGGACCCGGGTGCGGGCCCAGGGACGCCGGTTGGTGACACGTCAGGCGGGCAGGCTGGCCACGCCCGGCGGCAGGAACCGCTTGCCGGTGACCCGCTCCGAGGTGCCGCTGCGGTCCAGGTACGGCGTCACGCCACCCAGGTGGAACGGCCATCCGGCGCCCAGCAGCATGCACAGGTCGATGTCCTGTGCCTCGGCGACGACGCCCTCGTCCAGCATCAGCCGGATCTCCTGCGCCAGCGCGTCCAGCGCCTGCTGGCGTACCTGGTCGCCGGTCAGCGGGGCGGAACCGCCCTCGACCAGCTTGACCACCTCGGGGTTGATCTCGTCGTCGACCATCAGCGGCAGGCCGGCGTCGACGATCTTGCGCAGGTTGGGGCTGTCGCCGAACCGGTCCGGGAACGCCCGGTGCAGCGTCTCGCCCACGTGCAGGCCCACCGCGGGGCCGACCAGCTGGAGCAGCGCGATCGGGCGCATCGGCAGGCCCAGCGGGTCCAGCGCGGTGTCGACCACGGACAGCGGCGTGCCGGCGTCGATGGCGTTGAACACCTCGCTGGTGAACCGGGTCAGCAGCCGGTTGACCACGAACGCCGGGGCGTCCTTGACCAGCACCGACGACTTGCGCAGCTCCTTGCCGACCGCGAACGCCGTGGCCAGCGTCACGTCGTCGGTGCGATCGCCCTTGATGATCTCCAGCAGCGGCAGCACCGCGACCGGGTTGAAGAAGTGGAAGCCGACGACCCGCTCGGGGTGCTCGAGGTCGGCGGCCATGTCGGTGATCGACAGCGAGGAGGTGTTCGTCGCCAGGATCGCCTCCGGGGAGACGATCTTCTCCAGCTCGGCCCAGATCTGCTTCTTCAGGTCGAGGTTCTCGAAGACCGCCTCGATCACGAAGTCGGCGTCGGCGAACACCGACTTGTCGACCGAGCCGCTGACCAGGCCGCGCAGCTTGGCCGCGGTGCCCTCGTCCATCCGGCGCTTGCCGACGAGCTTGTCGATCTGGCCGCGGACGTAGTCGACGCCCTTGTCGACCCGGCTCTGGTCCAGGTCGGTCATGACCACCGGCACCTGCAGCCGGCGGGCGAAGAGCAGGGCGAGCTGGGAGGCCATCAGGCCGGCGCCGACGATGCCGACCTTGGTGACCTTCCGGGCCAGCGACTTGTCCGGCACGCCCACCGGGCGCTTGGCGCGCCGCTGGACCAGGTCGAACGCGTACAGGCTGGCGCGGGACTCGTCGCCCATGATCAGGTCGGCGAGGGCTTCCGTTTCGGCGGCCGTACCGTCTTCGAAGCTGGCGTCCTTCGCCAGCGCGAGCAGTTCGAGGGCCTTGTTGGCCGACGGGACCGCGCCGTGCAGGCGCTCGTCGAGCTGCTGCTTGGCGAAGAAGAGCACGCCCTCCCACATGTCCTTGTCGACCTCGGGCCGCTGCACGGTCACGTCGCCCTTGACGACGCCGGCGGCCCACTCCAGCGAGCGCTCCAGGAAGTCGGCGGCCTCGAACAGCTCGTCGGCGACACCCATCTCGCGGGCCTGCTTGGGCCGCAGCACCTTCTGGGTGAGCGGGTTCTGCAGGATGATCTGCGCCGCGCCGGGCACGCCGATCAGGTTGGGCAGCAGCTGGCTGCCGCCCCAGCCGGGGATCAGGCCGATCGCGACCTCGGGCAGGCCGAGGGCCGCGGCGCCGGTCGACACCGTGCGGTAGTGGCAGTGCAGCGAGACCTCGAGCCCGCCGCCGAGCGCCGCGCCGTTGATGAACGCGAACGTCGGGATCGTACTCGACCGGAGCCGGGCGAACACCCGGTGACCGAGCTCGCCGAGCGCGACGGCCTGCTCCCGCTCGGTGATGAGCGGCATGCCGGTGATGTCGGCGCCCACGCAGAAGATGTACGGCTTGCCGGTCAGCGCGATGAACGCCGGATCGGCCTCGGTGGCCGCGGTGATGGCCTCGTCGAGCGAGCGCAGGCCGGCCGGGCCGAAGCTGTTCGGCTTCTTGTAGTCCAGGCCGTTGTCGAGGGTGATCAGCGCGGCGGGCTTGTCCAGCCCCGGCAGCTTCACCAGGCGCAGCAGCGACTTGGTGACGACCTCGTTCGGGTACTCCATCACTTGTCCGCGCCTTCCCAGTTCGGGTTCTCCCAGATCACAGTGCCGCCCATGCCGATGCCGATGCACATGGCGTTGATGCCGTACCGCACCTCGGGGTGCTCGGCGAAGTGCCGGGCCAGCTGCGTCATCAGCCGGACGCCGGAGCTCGCGAGCGGGTGACCGATGGCGATCGCGCCGCCCCACGGGTTGACCCGCGGGTCGTCGTCGGCGATGCCGTAGTGGTCGAGGAACGCCAGCACCTGCACGGCGAAGGCCTCGTTGAGCTCGAACAGGCCGATGTCGTCGATGGTCAGCCCGGCCAGGCGCAGCGCCTTCTCGGTCGACGGGATGGGCCCGTACCCCATGATCTCGGGCTCGACGCCGACGAAGCCGTACGAAACCATCCGCATGGCGATCGGCAGGCCCAGCTCGCGGGCGGTGTCCTCGCTGGCCAGGATGGCCGCGGTGGCGCCGTCGTTGAGGCCGGCCGCGTTGCCCGCGGTGACCTTGCCGTGCGGCCGGAACGGCGTCTTGAGCGTGGCGAGCTTCTCCATCGACGTCTCGCGCGGCGCCTCGTCGGCCGTGGCCAGGCCCCAGCCCTGCTCGGCGTTGCGGATCGCGACGGGCACCATGTCGGGCTGCAGCTTGCCGTTCGCGTACGCCTTGGCGGTCTTCTCCTGCGACGCGAGCCCGTAGGCGTCGACCCGCTCCTTGGTGATGCCCGGCAGGCGGTCGTGCAGGTTCTCCGCGGTCGAGCCCATCACCAGCGCGGACGGGTCGACCAGCTTCTCGGCCAGGATCCGCGGGTTGGGGTCGACGCCCTCACCCATCGGGTGGTGACCCATGTGCTCAACCCCGCCGGCGATGGCAACGTCGTAGGCGCCCATGGCAATGCCGCCGGCGACGTTGGTCACCGCGGTCATGGCGCCGGCGCACATCCGGTCGATGGCGTAACCGGGCACGGTCTTGGGCAGTCCGGAAAGCAGCGCAGCGGTGCGGCCGATGGTCAGGCCCTGGTCACCGATCTGCGTGGTGGCGGCGATGGCGACCTCGTCAACCCGTTCCGGCGGCAGCTGCGGGTTGCGCCGCATCAGCTCCCGGATACAACGGATCACCAGATCGTCGGCGCGGGTCTCGGCATACATGCCACCCGCCTTGCCGAACGGGGTGCGGATGCCGTCAACGAAGACGACCTCGCGGCTTACTCGGGGCACAACAAGCCTCCTTGCAGGCGAACCCAGGGGAGTTTCATGCTACTCGCCGGTAACTTCCTTGCCTACCCGGCCTCCTGAACGTATGCGAGCGGCCGGCCGAAATCCGGAGGTCAGCGGGGGAGGGGAAGGTTCAAAAGCTGCTGTCGTGCCTGGTTGCATGGCTCTGACCGTCGCTCCCGCCGAACGCAGGGTGATTGCATGGTTGGTTTCGCCGACGGCTGGTTGCGTGCCCGGCGGGGTCGCGATGAGGTCCGCACGCAGCTGACCACCGCGCCACACGGTGATCGTCGCGCTTTGCTCTCGCGCCGCCTCGCCCCGCCTTGCCCTCACCCGTCCCGCCTTGCCTCGCCCCGCCCGCCTTGCCCCGCCCGCCTTGCCCCGCCCGCCTTGCCCCGCCCGCCTTGCCCCGCCCGCCTTGCCCCGCCCGCCTTGCCCCGCCCGCCTCGCCTTGCCCCGCCCGCCTCGCCCCGTCTCGCCCCTGCCTGGCCCCCGATCCGTCCCGCGTTGCTCGACTCCTGACCTCGGCGACGCCCCGATCCCCACTGCCGCGCGCTCTGCCTGATTCGCCCTGCTCTGTCCTATCCTCCTGCCGGATCTTGGGAGGATTTGGCCCCCATGGAGTCTTTTGCGTGGTTGGCGTATCGGGCGATGGCAATAGCCCGCCGGAGTGACGTGGGCCGCGCGCCGACCGCCACCGACGCGCAAGATTTCGTTCTTGTTGATGTGGTGTGAGCTCCGAACCTTAAGTCCACAAGATCGACAATTCGCTGCTCGCTTCGTGACTTTTACGCTCTTTGTTCCCTTAGGAGTTCCGCGATGTGAGAATCCTGCTCAATATGTGGCCCAGTGCTGCGGGTTCGGCGGTGGGCAGGCCTACGGCAATGCTTGGCGCGGCCGTTTCGGCGCGGCAGAAGCGTGTCGCCCGTCCGGGGGATGGCGATCGATCATCACAACAGCCACGCAAAAGACTCAGCGGGCCATAGTGCTACAAGATTCGCCAGAATGTCCTTTTCTGGCGTGTTCGGGATCGCCCGCCGCTGTGAGCGCCGCTGCCCGCCGGCTGCATTCCGCTCCCAGCCGACCGCCGTCTTGCCGACCGCCGGTGCACGTCCGCCGCCGCCGATCCGTCTGCCGTCTGCGCGGGCTGGTCGGCTGCGCGGGCTTGTCCTGTGCGGGGGCTGGTCGGCTGCGTGGGCTGGCTGTCTGTTCGGGCTGGCCGTTTGTGACAGGGCCTGAATGTGCGGCAGCCCGGCTGCCTGGGCAGGCGGCCGGGCTGTCGGGTTGAGTCAGTCGGTCGGGGGCACCGAGCTCGTCGGTGGCGCAGCCGGAGGCGTTGGGCCGGCGGGCGGGGCGGGCGGTGGTTCCGGGAGGACTTTCGCGATGCCGTCGGCTATCAAGCCCACTTGCCAGTTTCGGGCGCCGAAGCCTTGTAAGGTGTCTGCCACCGTTTGGGGGGTTATGTCCTCGGGCGGGGACCAGGCCAGGCGGCGGATGAAGTCTGGGCTGATCAGGTTTTCCGGGGGCAGGGTGTGTGCTTCGGCCGTACCGATGACGACCTGGCGGCAGCGTTGCAGGCGGGCTGCCGCGACCGGGTCGCGTTCCGCCCAGCGGTGCGGTGGGGGTGGGCCCTCCACCGGCACGTTCACCGGGAGTTCGTCGTCCGGCAGGGCGCGGGCCGCGTCCAGGGCGTCCAGCCAGACGCGGGCCAGGCGGCGCACCGAGCGGCCGCCGAAGCCCGGCAGGCCCAGCAGGGTGCGTTCGTCCTTCGGGTCGAGTTCGGCCGCGGCGACGATGGCCGAGTCCGGCAGGACCCGGCCCGGTGCCGAGTCGCGGCGGGCGGCGACGCCGTCGCGGGCGTACCAGAGGGCACGGACCCGGGACTGGGCCCGGGCGCCGCGGACGCGGTGGATGCCGGAGGTGCGCCGCCACGGGTCCGGGCGGGGGCGCGGGGGGCGGTCCGTGCTGGCCACCAGGGCCGCGAACTCCTCGGCCGCCCACGCCGTCTTGCCCTGCCGGTCCAGTTCGGCGGCCAGCAGGTCGCGCAGGTCGGTCAGCAGTTCCACGTCCAGGGCCGCGTAGGTCAGCCAGGATTCGGGCAGCGGGCGGGTCGACCAGTCCGCGGCCGAGTGGTGCTTCTCCAGCGAGCGGCCCAGCAGCTGCTCGGTGAGGGCGGCCAGGCCGACCCGTTCGAAGCCGGCCAGCCGGGCGGCCAGCTCGGTGTCGAACAGCCGGCGCGGCTTCATGCCCACCTCGGCCAGGCAGGCCAGGTCCTGGCTGGCGGCGTGCAGCACCCACTCGGTCTCGGCCAGTGCCGCGTCCAGGGTGCGCAGGTCGTCCAGCGGCATCGGGTCGATCAGCACCGTGCCGGCGCCCGCCCGGCGCAGCTGCACCAGGTAGGCCCGCTGGGTGTAGCGGTAGCCGGAGGCACGTTCGGCGTCGACGGCCACCGGGCCGGAGCCGGCGGCCATCCGGGCCACCACTTCGGCCAGCTCGTCGGCGGTCTCCACGGGCCGTGGCGTGCCGTCGCGGGGAGCGGTGAGGGGGACGGAGGTGCGGGCAGGTTCGGGCTCGGGACCGCCAGACATCGGGTCGGGCGGCACGGCGTGCGGTCCGTCCCCTGCTTGGTCCGGCGCGTCCCGACGGCGCAGGGGTGCTTCGTCGGTCACTCCGTAACCGTACGGGGGTACCGACCCCCGGGTGCGCAGCCGGGTCCCGGCGCGTCGGCTCTCGATCCACTCTGCTCGACACGAGTTGTTTCAAGAAAGCCCGCGCGCGCCCGTCCGCTGACCCCTTTTCGTCCGTACTAAGGGTCGGGAGCATCGAGACCGGGAGGCCCGCGCCGCATGACGACCGCCTACGACCCCTTCGGGGTGCCGGGCCAGCGCCGGCCACCGCAGGATCCGCTGCTGAGCCTGCCCGACCACCCCTCGGGCGAGTGGGCGGCGACCGCGCCGCGCTCGCTGCCCCGGTTCGGTCATCCGCGCCCGGCCAGCCAGTTCAGCGGGCCGTACCTGGCCTCGCCGACCGGCACCGTGCGGTATCCGGTGGTGGCCGACCCGGCGACCGAGCCGGCCGTGCTCAACGGCCGCGGTCGCGGCCGGCTGCTCACCGTGGCGCTGGTGGTGCTCCTGCTGCTGGTCACCGGCGGGCTGGCGTGGCGGCTGGAGCAGGCGAACAGCCGGCACAGCGACCAGCTCGCCGCCGCGCTGCTGCGCCAGGACCAGCTCACCCAGCGGGCGGACCGGCTGGAGCAGAAGCTCGCCGGGGTCTTCGACCCCGAGGCGATCTCGTCGTCGGTGCTGCCGAGCGTCTTCCGGGTCCGGGCCGGCAACTTCACCGGTACGGCGTTCTCGGTCGGCGACCGCGCGGCGGAGGGCCAGGCGAACCTGCTGACCAACTTCCACGTGGTCGAGTCGGTGTGGGAGTCGGGCGGCCGCAAGGTCTTCCTGGAACGCGGTAAGGACGAGGTGTCGGCGACCATCGTCAAGGTCAGCAAGGGCAAGGACCTCGCGCTGCTGCGGGCCAACCGCAAGATCGCCGGGTTGGACGTGGCGCCCAAGACGGTCAAGCCGGGCCAGCAGGTCGTGGTGGTCGGCGCGCCGCTGGGGCTCGAGGACTCGGTGACGACCGGCGTGGTGAGCGCCTACCGGCCGGACGACTCGGAGGGGCCGACGATCCAGTTCGACGCCCCGATCAACCCGGGCAACTCCGGCGGGCCGGTGGTGAACAGCGCCGACGAGGTCATCGGGCTGGCGACCGCCAAGGCCCGGGACGCCGAAGGCATCGGTCTCGCGGTGCCGATCAAGACCGCCTGCGACACCTTCAAGATCTGCTAGTCAGTTCGCCCCGGCGCGCTGGCGGTTGCCCAGGGCGGTGACGCCCGGGGGCGGCAGGCCGGCCGTCGAGGCGAGCATGGTGCACCAGCCCTGCAGGTGGGCGCCCAGGTCGTCGGAGGTCGGCGTCCACGATGCCCGAATTTCCAGATCCGCTGTCGGCGCCGGGCCGGCCAGCTCGCCGAAGCGGGTGGACGTGGTCTGGGTGATCGTGCCGCCGATCGCCGTGTAGCCCGCCGCGTGCTGATCCAGCCCGTCGGTGAGCCAGGTCCACGCCACCGCGGGCAGCAGCGGGTCGCCGGCCATGTCCGACTCCAGCTCCGCCGTGATCAGCGTGACCAGCCGCAGATTGCCCTGCCAGGCGTCGTGGCCGGCCGGGTCGTGCAGCAGGATCAGCCGGCCGCTGGCCACCTCGTCGCCGTCGCGCAGCACGGTCGCGCTCAGCGCGAAGCCGTACGGCGCCAGCCGCTGCGGTGCCGCGATCTCCTCGAGGAGTATCTCCTCGCGGGGTGCGGCGGCCCGCAGCCCGGCGACGGCGCGGGTGAACGCCTCGGGTGCAGCGGACGTGGGACCCATGCCTCGAAGCCTATGCCGATCACCGGGGAACCGGGCCGCGCGGCGCGCCGCACGGGCCCGTTCACTCACGTGGCACGATGTCGCGGGTGACCACGACTCTCCAGGATTCGGCGTTCGTCCGGGCCGCCCGCGGCCTGCCGGTGCCGCACACACCCGTCTGGTTCATGCGGCAGGCGGGGCGTTCGCTGCCCGAGTACCGCAAGATCCGCGCGGGGGTCGGCATGCTCGAGTCCTGCCGCCGGCCCGACCTGGTCACCGAGATCACCCTGCAGCCGGTCCGCCGGCACGGTGTCGACGCGGCGATCCTGTTCAGCGACATCGTGGTGCCGCTGGCCGCGGCCGGCGTCGACCTGGACATCGTGGCGGGCACCGGCCCGGTGGTGGCCGAGCCGATCCGCACCGCCGCGGACGTGGCGCGGCTGGGCCCGCTGGAGCCGTCGGACGTCGGCTACGTCGACGAGGCGGTGCGGCTGCTGGTGCCCGAGCTCGGCGCGACCCCGCTGATCGGCTTCGCCGGTGCGCCGTTCACCCTGGCCAGCTACCTGATCGAGGGCGGGCCGTCGCGGACGTACCTGAAGACCAAGGCCATGATGTACGGCGAGCCGGACCTCTGGCACGCGCTCTGCACCCGGCTGGCCGAGATCACCCTGACCTTCCTGCGGGTGCAGATCGGCGCCGGGGTCAGCGCGGTCCAGCTCTTCGACTCCTGGGCCGGCGCGCTGTCGGAGGCCGACTACCGCCGCTACGTCCTGCCGCACTCGGCTCGGGTGCTGGGCGGGCTGGCCGACGCCGGCGTGCCGCGGATCCACTTCGGGGTCGGCACCGCGGTGCTGCTCAAGGCGATGGGCGAGGCCGGCGCCGACGTGGTCGGGGTGGACTGGCGCACGCCGCTGGCCGAGGCGACCACGCTGATCGGGCCGGACAAGGCGGTGCAGGGCAACCTGGACCCGGCGATCCTGTTCGCGCCCTGGGAGGTCGTCGCGCGTGAGGCCAAGCGGGTGCTGGCCGAGGGCAAGGCCACCCCGGGGCACGTGTTCAACCTCGGCCACGGCGTCATGCCGGAGACGGACCCGGACGTGCTGACCCGCCTGGTCGACCTCGTGCACACCGCCTGAGGGACCTTCGGCCCTGGCTTCGGGGCCTGCGCTTCGGCGAGGGTGCGTGCCGTGCCTGTCACATCGAAGTACCCCGGTGGCCGGGGAGCGCCCCGACCTGACAATGTGGGACGCGTGCGGAAACGGGTGGCGGTCGTCGGCGGCGGGATCGCCGGGCTGGCTGCCGCGGTGCGGATCCGGGACCGGGCGCCCGCGGACACCGAGATCATCATCTATGAGCAGTCCGGGCGGCTCGGCGGCAAGCTGCGCACCGGCGAGCTGGCCGGCGCCACGGTCGAACGCGGCGCCGAGTCGTTCCTGGTCGGCGGGCCGGACGGCGGTGAGTCCGCGGCCGTGCAGTTCGTCCGGCGGCTCGGGCTCGGCGACCGCCTGGTCCACCCCGCGGCGATCCCGGCCGCGCTGGCGATCGGCGGCGCGCTGCTGCCGGTGCCCACGGGCACGCTCGTGGGTGTGCCCGGGGATCTGAGCTCGCTCGGTGCGGTCGCGCACCCGGCCGCCGGCGCCGACCGCGACGAGGGCCGCCCGCTGCTCGCCGCGGGTGCCGACGTCGCCGTCGGCGCGCTGGTGCGCCAACGGTACGGCGACGAGATCGCCGACCGCCTGGTCGACCCCCTGCTCGGCGGGGTGTACGCGGGCCGTGCCGACCACCTCTCACTGGCCACCACCATGCCCGCGCTGGCCTGCACCGCCCGCACCGAGCACACCCTGGCCGGCGCCGTGCGGGCCGCCCGGGCCGCCGCGGTCCGGGTGCCCGGCCGGCCGATCTTCGCCGCGCTGGAGGGCGGGATGACCCGGCTGGTCGCCGCCGCCGCGACCGCCGGCGGTGCCCGGATCAGCCTGGGCCTGCCGGTCCGCGAGATCGCCCGCACCGCGCACGGCTGGCGGCTGCTGCTGGGCCCGGTCCCGGCCCCGCAGACCGACGACGTGGACGCCGTGGTGCTCGCGGTGCCGGCCCGGCCCGCCGCCCGGATGCTCGCCGGGGTCGACCTGACCGCCGCGGCCGCGATCGAGGCGCTCGACTACGCCAGCGTCGCGCTGGTCGCGCTCGCGCTGCCGCCGGGCACCCCGCTGCCCGAGCTGTCCGGCTTCCTGGTGCCGCCGACCGAGGGCACCCTGGTCAAGGCCGCCACGTTCTTCACCCGCAAGTGGCCGCACCTGGGCGGCGCGGACGGGCCGGTGATCATCCGGGCCTCGCTCGGCCGGGCCGGCGAGGAGGACCGGCTGCAGCACGCCGACCCGGTGCTCACCGCGACCGCGCACGCCGAGCTGGGCCGGCTGCTCGGCGGCGAGCTGCCCCCGCCGATCGGCTCCTGGGTGCAACGCTGGGGCGGCGGCCTGCCGCAGTACGCCCCCGGCCACCTGGACCGGGTGGCCCGGGCCCGCGCCGCGCTCGCCGTCCGGCCCGGTCTGGCCCTGGCCGGCGCCGGGTTCGACGGGGTGGGCATCCCGGCCTGTGTGGCCAGCGGCGAGAGCGCCGCCGACGACGTCCTGAAATACCTGGAGGAGCTATGACCGAGCAGACCAACGCGGCGCGGGTCAAGGAACTGAACGCGACGATCCGCTACACGATGTGGTCGGTGTTCAAGGTCGCGACCCCGCTGCCGGCCCTGCGCGAGGACCTGGCGAGCGAGGTCGACACGCTCTTCGAGCAGCTGCTCGGCAAGGACGTCGTGGTGCGCGGCACGTACGACGTGGCCGGCCTGCGCGCCGACGCGGACATCATGGTGTGGTGGCACTCGGAGTCGCCGGACGCGCTGCAGGAGGCGTACGGGCTGTTCCGCCGCACCGCGCTGGGCCGGCACCTGACCCCCGTCTGGTCCCAGATGGCGCTGCACCGCCCGGCCGAGTTCAACAAGAGCCACCTCCCGGCGTTCCTGGCCGGCGAGGAGGCGCGCCCGTACATCTGCGTGTACCCGTTCGTGCGGTCGTACGAGTGGTATCTGCTGCCCGACGAGGAGCGCAGGTTCATGCTGGCCGAGCACGGCAAGATGGCCCGCGGCTACCCGGACGTGCGGGCCAACACGGTCGCGTCGTTCGCGCTCGGCGACTACGAGTGGATGCTGGCCTTCGAGGCCGACGAGCTGCACCGCATCGTCGACCTGATGCGGGACCTGCGGGCCTCGACGGCGCGCCGGCACGTCCGCGAGGAAGTCCCGTTCTACACCGGCCGCCGCCGTTCGCTGACCGAGCTGGTCGCCGCCCTGCCCTAGGGCCTGCGCATCGGCACGTGCGGGATGCCGTCCTCCAGGTAGCCCGGCCCCGCCTCGACGTAGCCGAACCGGCCGTAGAAGCCGGTGAGGTGCGCCTGGGCCTCCAGCGTGCTCGGCCGGTCGCCGATCACGGCCAGCGCGTGCGCCATCAGCCGGCTTGCGTAGCCACCCTTGCGGGCGGCCGGCGCGGTCACCACCCGGCCGATCCGCTCGGTGCCGTGCTGGTCGAGGATCCGCAGGTACGCGAGGATCTCGTCGCCCCGGGCCAGCCACACGTGGCGGGTGCCGGGCTCGTCGTCGCGCCCGTCCAGCTCCGGGTACGGGCACTTCTGCTCGACCACGAACACGTCGACGCGCAACTTCAGGATCGCGTACAGGGTGGTGGCGTCGAGGTCGCGGAACGACGCCACCCGGATCTCTTCGTGGGGCTCCGGAGGCATGAGTCGGATTTTAGGCGTCACCAAGTCGCACCCTTCCACGTTGGTGCAGGAGGAGCCGCGCACCCTGGAGACGAGAATGATCAAGCGAAGCAAGCTCTTCGGCAACAAGACCCGGGTCACCTTCTGCCTGCCGAAGGACGCCCCCGACGGGCCGGTGAGCGTGGTCGGCACGTTCAACGGCTGGGAGCCGGGGCTGCACGAGCTCAAGGACCGGCGGGACGGGACCCGGACGGTCACCGTACGGCTGGACCCGGGCCACTACCGCTTCCGCTACCTGGCCTCCGACGGCATCTGGCTGGACGACGAGCACGCCGACGCGGTGGGCCCGCACGGCAGTGAACTTCTGCTCTGACGTTTCGTTCGGCTGCGCCCGGGCACCTGTCGCGGGAATAGTTGACGTGACAAACAACTGCGGAAGGGGCCCTCGTGGCTGATGTGAAGCTTGCGATCGTGTACTACTCCTCGACCGGCACGATCCACGGCATGGCGGAGCGGATCGCCCGGGCCGGGGAGAAGGCGGGCGCCGAGGTCCGGCTGCGGCAGGTGGCCGAGCTGGCGCCGGAGGAGGCCATCGCCTCCAACGCCGCCTGGAGCCAGCATTTCGACAGCACCAAGAACGAGCCGAAGGCCACCGCCGACGACATCGTCTGGGCCGACGCGGTGCTGTTCGGCACGCCCACCCGGTACGGCAACGTGGCCAGCCAGCTCAAGCAGTTCATCGACACCCTGGGCCCGCAGTGGGGGCAGGGCCTGCTCGCCGACAAGGCGTACGCCGGCTTCACCGCCTCGATGACCGCGCACGGCGGCCAGGAGTCGACGCTGCTCGCGCTCTACAACACGATCTACCACTTCGGCGGCATCGTGGTGGCGCCCGGCTACACCGATCCGCTGAAGTACGCCGACGGCAACCCGTACGGTGTCTCGCACGTCACCGGCGGCGGCAACGACGCCCCGCTGGGCGACGCGGAGAACAACGCGCTCGACCACCTGGCGCAGCGGATCGTCAAGATCGCCGGAAAGCTCTCCGCCTGATCGGGTTACCTCTCTTGACCCATGGCCGTGACTTGGCAGACTGTCACGCGTGGTGAAAAAGTTCGAGGCTGACCTGACCAATGCCGAGTGGCGCCGCAGCGGTGGCCCCCAAACGGAAGCCGCCGTCGAGGTGGCCCTGCTTGACGGGGGCGTCGCCGTGCGTGACTCCCGCAAGCCCGACGGCGACGTGCTGTTCTTCACGCCGGCCGAATGGGACGCCTTCGTCGGGGGCGCCAAGGACGGCGAGTTCGACCTGTAGCGTGGCGAAGACGGACATAGGGCGGTATCCGGATATCAACCTGAATAAGGTTCGTTTCTGGGTAACCTGCCGATATGACCATTCACGAGAGTTCTGACCTGCTGAAAAAGGTGGAGCGGTACGAGGCTGCGGTGAAGGAGCTCGAGGCTGCTCACGAGGACGTCAAGGACGTGCTCATCGACACCATCCTGTTCGCCCGGTGGCAGCAGCTCGGCGCTCGGCTGGGCTTCTCGGCGGCCGACCCCGCGAAGCAGCGGGAGGAGCCCAACCGTGACCTCCAGCAGCTCAACCAGCAGATCTCGGCGATGAGCGAGTCCTGGGCGCATTAGCCCGGTGACCGGCGACGCCCGGGGCCCTCGCGGCCCCGGGCGCCCGGAAGCGCTAGCGTGGCGCCATGGTCGACACCCAGTACGAAGAGCTGCTGCGCCGGGTTCTCGAGACCGGCATCCCGAAGGCGGACCGCACCGGCACCGGCACGGTCAGCCTCTTCGGCGAACGTCTGCGCTATGACCTGGCGCAGGGCTTCCCGCTGATCACCACCAAGCGGGTGCACTTCAAGTCCGTCGCGGTCGAGCTGCTCTGGTTCCTGCGCGGCGACAGCAACACCCGGTGGCTGCGCGAGCACGGCGTGACCATCTGGGACGAGTGGGCCGACGCGGACGGCGAGCTGGGCCCGGTCTACGGCAAGCAGTGGCGGTCCTGGCCCACCCCGGACGGCGGCCACGTCGACCAGATCACCGAGCTGCTCGCCACCCTGCGCCGCGACCCGGACTCCCGCCGCATGATCGTCTCGGCCTGGAACGTGGCGCAGCTGCCCGAGATGGCGCTGGCCCCGTGCCACGCGCTGTTCCAGTTCTACGTCGCCGACGGCAAGCTCTCCTGCCAGCTGTACCAGCGCAGCGCGGACATGTTCCTCGGGGTGCCGTTCAACATCGCGAGCTACGCGCTGCTGACCCAGATGATCGCCGCGCAGGCCGGCCTGCTCCCCGGCGACCTCATCTGGGTGGGCGGCGACTGCCACGTCTACTCCAACCACGAGGAGCAGGTGCGCGAGCAGCTCAGCCGGCCCGCGTACGCGTTCCCGAGGCTGGAGATCGCGCCGGCGGACTCGCTCTTCGACTACACCTACGAGCACTTCTCGGTCGTCGGCTACGAGCACCACCCCGCGCTGCGCGCCCCGGTCGCGGTATGACGATCCACCTGATCTGGGCCGAGGCGCACGACGGCGTGATCGGCTTGAAGGGTGAGATCCCCTGGCGGGTGCCGGGGGAGCAGCAGACCTTCAAGCAACGCACGATGGGCGCCACCGTGGTGATGGGGCGCGCCACCTGGGACTCGCTGCCGGAGCGCGTCCGCCCGCTGCCCGGCCGGCGCAACGTGGTGCTGACCCGGCAGCCGGGCTGGGCGGAGGCCGAGGCCTTCGGCTCCGTCGAGGAGCTTTTGCGGGTGCACGACGAGTTCTGGGTGATGGGCGGGGCCGCGGTCTACACCGCGCTGCTGCCGTACGCCGGCCACATCGTGCGGACCCGGATCGACCTCGCGGTGCCCGGCGACACCTTCGCCCCGCGGCTCGGGCCGGAGTGGCAGCTCGCCGCCGGTGCCGAGACGCGGACGTCGGACACCGGCGTGCGATACACGATCGAGGAGCTTATTTCGGGTCGAGCCTGATCGACAGGCTGTTCACGCAGTGCCGGGTGTTCTTGGCCGTCATCATCTCGCCCTTGAAGACGTGTCCCAGGTGGCTGTCGCACCGGGCGCAGCGGATCTCCGTACGGACCATGCCGAGGCTGCGGTCCTCGATCTCGCGGATCGCGCCCGGGATGGCGTCGTCGAAGGACGGCCAGCCGCAGTGCGAGTCGAACTTGGTGTCGCTGGGGTAGAGGTCGGCGCCGCAGGCCCGGCAGGCGTACATGCCCTCGGTCTTGGTGTCGACGTACTCGCCGCGCCAGGCCGGCTCGGTGGCGCCCTGGCGCAGCACCCGGAACTCGTCGGGGCTCAGGCGGACCCGCCACTCTTCTTCGGTGGTGGGCAGGGTGGTCTTGTCGGTCATGCCTCCAAGGTACGTCGGTACGGCGGCGGCGCACCGCCAGTGCGCCGACCGGGCGGCCCGCATCCGTTGAGCAGTCATGGATGCAGCGCGATTCAGCCCCACCTGGCAGCAGGCCCTCGCCCATGGTTCGTACCTCGGCCTGCTCGTGTCGGTCGTCGCCGTGACGGCCGGCCTGCTCGCCGTGCTGGTGGCCCAGGCGGGCACGACGGCCTTCGCGCCGCCGGCCTGGTTGTGGGCGGTGCTGACGTTCGCTCCGCCGCTGGTGGGCGCGCTGCTGGGGGTGCTGGTCCGGCCCCGGCTGAGCACCGAGATCTGCGCGGGCGGGATCCGTACCGTGACGCCCTTCGGGGTGGGGCTGGAGCCGTGGAGCCGGGTGGTCGACCTGCGGGCCGAGCGGCGCGGGGCGCGCACCGTGGTCTCGGTCTACCTGGAGTCCGGCGCGAGCGTGCAGTTGCAGGCGCCGTACAGCGGGGAGTTGTTCGCCGCGGACCCGCGGTTCGAGCTCAAGGTCTTCGCGCTGTCCCAGCTGTGGCGCAGCCACCGGTTCGGCGGCGTGCCGAGCTGATTCACCCTTTTGATGGCGACACGCCGGTGTCCCAATGCCGCAAAATCGGGCAATAGCCGCTAAGCTCCCATCGGACCAAGACTGACATACCGCAACAGAACGGATACCCTTCATGAGTTTGACGCGCCGGTTGACCGCAGGACTGCCCGCGGTCGGCGTCACCGTCCTTGCCGCTCTGGCCCTCTCCGGGGCCCCGGCTGCCGCGACGGGCGACGAGTCCGCCGCTCGCGCCAAGCAGCCCGCCGTGATGACAACGCCGTGCTCGGAGGTTCCGCGCGGCGCCAGGTGCGACTACGCCGACGACGAGACACCGGGTGACACCGGTGCCACGCCGGACGACAACGGCGGCGCCGGCCCGACCCGCGGCAACGGCGGCTACGGCGGCGAGAGCCCGACTCCGTCACCGAGCCCGTCGACGCCGACGGCCAGTGTCGACACTGTGCCGCCGGGCGGCGAGAGCCCGGCGACCTCCCCGGCGCCGACCAAGAGCACCCCGGGCGGGGTCAGCGCGGGCGGCACGCTCCCGCTGACCGGCGCGCCGATGGGGCTCACCATGGCCATCGGCGGCCTGATGGTCGCCGGCGGCGCGGCTGCCGTCTACTACACCCGGCGTCGTCGCAGCGCCTGATCGGTAACTGCCACGGAAGGCCGCCCCCGGGATGTCCCGGGGGCGGCCTCGTTTGTCAGGACAGCTGCCAGGCCGCGCATCGGCGGATCCGGCGGGGGCGGTGTCCATCAGGGACTAGGGTCTTGGCATGGCCGCATCGTCCAAGTCGCCCGCTGTCGAGGTCGAGGTCGCCGGTCGTCCGGTACGGCTGAGCAGCCCCGACAAGGTCTGTTTCCCGCAGCAGGGCTACACCAAGCGGGACGTCTTCGAGTACTACCTGGCGGTCGGCGACGGCATCATGCGTGCCCTCGACCACCGGCCGACGACCCTGCAACGCTTCCCCGACGGCATCGAGGGGGAGATGTTCTTCCAGAAGCGGATCTCCACCCGGGGCGTACCGCCGTGGGTGGAGAGCGCCACCATCACCTTCCCGAGCGGCCGCACGGCCGCCGAGCTCTGCCCCGTGGACCTGGCGCACGTGGCCTGGGCGGCCCAGATGGGCACGATCGTCTTCCACCCGTGGCCGGTCCGGGCGGCGGCCCCCGACAACCCGGACGAGCTGCGCATCGACCTCGACCCGCAACCGGGCACGAACTTCGCCGACGTGGTCGGCACGGCCGGGGTGGTTCACGAGGTCCTGGACGAGCTGGGCTGGACCGGCTACCCGAAGACCTCCGGCGGCCGCGGCGTGCACGTGTACGTGCGGATCGCGCCGGCGCACTCCTTCGTGGAGGTGCGGCGGGCGGCGATCGCGCTGGCCCGTGAGGTGGAACGGCGCAGCCCCGATCGGATCACCACGGCGTGGTGGAAGGAGGAGCGCGGCGAGCGGGTCTTCCTGGACTACAACCAGACCGCCCGGGACAGGACCATCGCGTGCGCGTACTCGTTGCGGGCCAATGCCCGGGCGACGGTCTCCACGCCGGTCACCTGGGCCGAGCTGACCGAGGTCGAGCCGGACGACTTCGACCTGCGCACGGTGCCGAAACGCGTCAAGGCGATCGGCGACCCGCACGCCACGATCGACGACGTCGCCCACGACATCGCGCCGCTGCTGGAGTGGGCGGCCCGCGACGAGAAGGCGGGGCTGGGGGACCTGCCGTATCCCCCGGACCACCCGAAGATGCCGGGCGAACCGCCACGCGTCCAGCCGAGCCGCAAGAACGCTGCCAACTGGGCGGAAGGCGGCAGCTGACGAGCACCGGCGCGGGCGTCACGCGATGCGGGCCCGGGCGCTGCTCGACGGGTACGCGGCCCGGGTCCCGCTGCGGGCGTCCTCCGCCGCCGGCCCGCCCGCGTTCGTCGCCGTCGACGGCGGGGTGCCGGTCGGTCTTCTACGACCGGTCCAAGAACGGCTCGAAGACCTGGTGCTCGATGGAGGTCTGCGGCAACCGCAACAAGACCCGGTCCTACCGCCGGCGCCAGGCCGGCGCTACAGACTGAGCTTGAAGCCGACGTGCGAGGGTTCGAAGCCCAGCGAGGCGTAGAACCGGTGCGCGTCGGTGCGGCGCCGGTCGGTGGTGAGCTGGGCCAGGCCGCAGCCGCGCTCCCGGGCCCGGTCCAGCGCCCAGGCCATCATGGCCCGGCCGACCCCGTGCCCGCGCAGGTCGGTGCGCACCCGGACGGCCTCGATGGTCATCCGCTCGGCGCCCCGCCGGCTCAGCGAGGGGATGAAGGTGAGCTGGCAGGTCCCGACGACGACGCCGTCCCGGTCGGCCACGACGAGTTCGTTGCGCGGGTCGGCGTCGATCGCCTCGAACGCCGCCCAGCAGGCGGCATCCGCGGCCTCGTCCGTCGGGTCCGGTGCCGGGGTGCGGGAGCGGGCTATCTCGTCGTCCGAGAGCAGTTCCAGGATCGCGGGGACGTCGGCGCGCGTCGCGGTACGGAAGATCACTTGGGCCACGTGGACATCGTGACACGGCCGTCGGGGTGAGCCGCCGGATGGCCGCCGCAGGGCACGATGACCGGATGCGACTGCTGCTGCTCCCGGCGCGATGGGCCTACCGCGGGCTGATCTGGCTCGCCAACTCACCGCGCAAGTTGATGTTGTCCTACGCGCTCCTCATCGCGACGTGCAGCGTGCTCTACCACTTCTTCGAGAAGGATGCGTCCTACGGTGACGCCCTCTGGTGGGCGGTGGTCACCGCGTCGACTGTCGGCTACGGCGACATCTCGCCCGAGACGTGGCAGGGCAGGCTGATGGCCGCCATGCTCATCTCGATCATGGTGCTGATCGTTGTGCCGCTGATCACGGCGCACTTCGCCAGCAAGCTCATCGTCAATCACGACGCTTTCCAGCACGAGGAGCAGGAGGAGCTGAAGCAGAACCTGCGGCACGTGCGCGGCCTGCTGGAGGAGCTGGCCGCCCGGGAGGGGATCACTGCGGCGGACAGCGCAGTCCCTCCTTCGGCACCCGCAGATCGATGAGGTAGCCGTCGACCGCGTCCACGATGCACTTGGTGCTCGGGTATGCGGTGTGCCCCTCGCCCTCCCAGGTGAGCACCTGACCCGTGCCGAGCATCTTGGCCAGCTCGGCGGTGTTCTCGTACGGCGTCGCGGGGTCACCCGTCGTGCCGACCACCACGATCGGCGGCGCCCCGACCGCGGCCCCGGCCGGGTACGGGTCCTTGCTGCCCGGCCAGAACGTGCACGGCAGCATGCCCAGCGCCAGCGCGGCGCCGAACAACGGGTACTTCTTGCGCCACTCGCCCTGCAGCTGGCGGATCTTCTCCACCGTCGGGGCGTCCGCAGTGTCCGCGCAGTTCACCGCGAGGTTGGCGTCGAACAGGTTGGAGTAGCTGCCGTCCGGCTTGCGGTCCGCATACTGATCGGCGAGGTCGAAGATGCCCTCCGCGTCGCCGGTCCGCAGGTCGTCGACGGCCTTGGCGAGCTGCTGCCAGCCGGACTCGGTGTAGAGCGACGAGATCACCGCGACGAAGATCCAGCCGGCGGTGGCCTCCCGTCCGTCCGGCCCCTCGACCGGTGACGCGTCGGCCTTGGCCAGCGCGTCGGTGACCGCGCCGCGGGCGTCCGGGGCGATCGGGCACTTGGCGGCGTTCGCCTTGCACCAGGTGGTGAAGTTGGTGAACGCGCGCTCGAAGCCCCTGGCCTGCGACTCGGAGCCGGCGATGAAGTCCTGCTTCGGGTTGATCGCGCCGTCCAGCACCAGCGCCCGGATCTTGTCCGGGAACAGCTGCGCGTACGTGGCGCCGAGCAGCGTGCCGTAGGAGAAGCCCAGGTAGGTCGTCTTCTGGTCGCCGACGGCGGCGCGGATCGCGTCCATGTCGCGGGCGGCCTGCTCGGTGGAGAACAGCGGCAGCTGGGCGCCGTACTTCTGGCCGCAGCCCTCGGCCACCCGCTCGTTCAGCGCGACGACCTGCTGGAACTCGGCGGCGCTGGTCGGGTCCGGCGGCGCCGCGAACGTCGCGTCCTGGTCGGCCGAGCTGATGCACTTGATCGGGTCGGAGCGGCCGACGCCGCGCGGGTCGAAGCCGACGATGTCGAACCGGTCGGTGACCTCGGTCGGCAGCCCGCCCAGCGCTTGGCCGAAGGACAGGTAGACGGCCGTGTCGATGCCGGAGCCGCCCGGGCCGCCGGGGTTGATCAGCAGCGAGCCGATCCGGTCGCGCTGGGTGGCCGAGCGGATCCGGATCATCGCGACGTCGTAGGTCTCGCCGGACTGCGCCGCCGCCCAGTTGCGGGGCACGGCCACCGACGCGCAGTCGTAGGTCATGCCGGACGCGGCCCGGCCGACCAGCCCCTGCGGCACGTCCGGGCACGGGCTCCACTGCGCCTGCGTGCCCGGCACCGCGGGCGGCGCCTTGCTGCCGCCGGTGACCGGCGCGGCGCCGTCGGAGTCGTCTGGTGCGAAGACCGGCAGCGTGCAACCGGCGGTCGCGATGACCGCGACGACCAGTGCGGCCAGGACCATTCGGGGGGTACGCGGCACGGTGCGCGGCCTTTCTCGATCGGCTCTTGCTCGCACGAGGCTAGCCGAGCGGTCTGACAACCTGACTCAGCGGCTCGTCAGCACGTCCGCGAGCTGGAACCGGACCGGGCGTTCCAGCTGGAGATAGGTGCAGGAGCGGGGCTCGCGGTCCGGGCGCCAGCGCTCGAACTGGGCGGTGTGCCGGAAGCGCAGGCCTTCCATGTAGTCGTAGCGGACCTCGACCACCCGTTCGGGGCGCAGCGGCACGAACGACAGGTCCTTGCCGTTGTTCCAGCGGCTGACCTCGTTCTTGCGCGGGGTGCGCTCGCCCTGCTCGTGCGCCGCCCAGTTCCACGGGTGCCCCTCGAACGTGGTGACCAGGTGCTGGAGCTCGGTGAACAGCTCCTCCCGGACGGCCATCGGGAACGAGCCGATCACGCCGACCGAGACCAGCACGTCACGCTCGTCGTAGAGGCCGAGCAGCAGCGAGCCGATCCGGTTCTCCCCGGACTTGTGCACGCGGTAACCGGCCACGACGCAGTCCGCCGTACGCTTGTGTTTGATCTTGGTCATCACCCGCTTGTCGGGTTCGTAGCCCAGCTCCTTGCCCTTGGCGATGAGCCCGTCCAGCCCGGCGCCCTCAAACTCGGCGAACCAGCGGCGGGCCGTCTCCAGGTCGTCGGTGGCCGGCGTGACGTAGACCGGGGGCTTGGCGTCGGCCAGGCACCGCTCCAGCCGGGCCCGGCGCTCGGCGAACGGCAGCGTGGTCAGGTCCTCGTCGCCCAGCGCCAGCAGGTCGAAGGCGACAAAGCCGGCCGGGGTCTGCTCGGACAGCAGCTTGACCCGGCTCGCCGCGGGGTGGATGCGCTGCTGCAGGGCCTCGAAGTCGAGGGTGTTGCGCTCGGTGTCGGCGACGATGATCTCGCCGTCGATCACCGCGCGCGCCGGGAAGTTCGCCAGCACCGCCTCGACGACCTCGGGGAAGTAGCGGGTCATCGGCTTTTCGTTGCGGCTGCCGATCTCCACCTCCGGGCCGTCCCGGAAGATGATCGAGCGGAAGCCGTCCCACTTGGGCTCGTAGAGCTGGCCGGCGGGGATGTCCGCGACCGGCTTGGCCAGCATCGGCTTCACGGGCGGGTTGATCGGCAGGTCCATCGGCCCAGTCTCCCCGTTCGTGGCGGGAAAGGAAGCCCGGACGCTCCGGATGAGCACGTTCACGGGCCCGCGTGCCGGGTATGGGGCTGCCATGAGCTCACGTGTGGTGGTACTGACCGGTGCGTCCAGCGGGATCGGCCGGGCCGCCGCGCTGGCCTTCGCGGCGCGGGGCGACCGGCTGGTGCTCGCCGCGCGGGGCCTGGCCGACCTGGAGCGGGTCGCCGCGAGCTGCGGCGGGAGCCCGCTGGTGATGCCCACCGACATCAGCGTCCGGGCCGAGGTCGAGGAGCTGGCGGACGCGGCGGTACGGCGGTTCGGCCGGATCGACGTCTGGGCGGACAGCGCGGCCGTGATGGCGTACGGCAAGTTCGAGGACGTGCCGGCCGACGTCTTCGACAAGGTGGTGACCACCGACCTGCTCGGCTCGGCGAACGTGGCCCGGGCGGCGTTGCGGGTGTTCCGGGCCCAGGGTCGCGGCACCCTGATCCTGTGCGGCTCGCTGCTCGGGCACATCACCGCGCCGTACATGTCCGCGTACGTGACCTCGAAGTGGGGTCTGCGGGGCCTGGCCCGGACCCTGCGGCAGGAGACCCGTGACACCCCGGGCATCAACGTCTGTCAGCTCGTACCCGGCAGCGTGGACACGCCGATCTACACCAGCGCGGCCAACTACGCCGGCTTCGTGGGCCGGCCGCCGCCGCCGGTGGACAGCGCCGAGCGGATGGGCGCGGGGATCGTCCGGCTCGCCGGCCGCCCGCGCCGGGAGCTGTCGGTCGGCGCGGCCAACCGCTTCACCGAGTTCGGCTTCAAGGCCCTGCCGCCGGTCTACGACGCGCTGGTCGGGCCGATGATGGGCCGGCTCGGGCTGAGCCGCCGGCGGGCCGAGCCGGGCACCGGCAACGTGTTCGGTCCCGCTCCCCGGCAGGAGGGCGGTCCGGTCCGCTGGGGCCGGCTGCCGGTCGCCGCGCTCGCCGCCACCGCGACCGTGCTGGCCTCGACCACGGTGGCCGCGGGCGTACGCCGGATCCGCCGCGGGTCTTGAGCCGGCCCCTGGGGCAGGGTGCACACTCGTCGGCATGACCGTCCGGGACCAGCGCGGGCTGACCATCGGCGAGTTCGGCCGCCGGTCCGGCCTGTCCGTCAAGGCGCTGCGCCTCTACGACCTGTCCGGGCTGCTGCCGCCGGCCGGGGTGGACCCGGTCAGCGGCTACCGCCGGTACGCGGCCGCGCAGCTGGACCGGGCCCGCCGGATCAGCCTGCTGCGCCGTCTCGACATGCCGCTGGCCGTGGTCACCGAGGTGCTGGCCGGCACGGACGCGGAAGCGGTGGAACGGCTGGACCGCTGGTGGGCGGCGCAGGAGCAGGCCACGGCCGCCAAGCGCGGCAGCATCGGCTGGCTGCGCATCCAGCTCGCCGCGGCCACCCAGCCCCCGGTGCGCTACGACGTGCACCGGCGTGCGGTGCCGGCCACCAAGGTCGCGTCCATCCGCCGGGAGACCGACCAGCAGGGTCTGGCCGAGGCGATCCGCGAGTCGCAGTGGGCGCTCCGGGACCGGCTGACCGGGGCCACGGTCACCGCCGAGCACTGGGTGATCTACCACGGGTTCGTGACCCCGGACAGCGAGGCGACGATCGAGATCTGCGTGCCGTTCACCGGCCCGGCCGAGCCCGCCGACGCGATGGTCATCCGGCTGGAGCCGGCGCACACCGAGCTCTGCGCCACGGTCACCCGGGACGACTGCTTCTATCCCCGGATCATGGTGGCCTACGACGCCCTGTCGCGGCACGTCGCTGCCGAAGGGCTGAGGCTGGTCGCACCCGTCCGGGAGGTCTACCTGGCGCAGTGGGACACCATCGCCGGCACCGACCCGTTCGTGCACGTCGCCCAGCCCGTGGCCGGCCTACCGGACGAGTAGCTCGACCAGCCGGTCCAGCTCGGCGGACGGGTCCTCGGCCAGCCCCATGTGCACCGGCCCGGCCTGCAGGATCGTGCTGCGCGGCGCGACCAGCCAGCGGAACCGCTCGCCCGGCTTCATCTCCCGGGCCGCGCCGCCGTCCGGGCCGCCGGCGCAGGTGATCTCCCAGGACTGCAGCGAGGCCCGGATGCCGTCCAGGTCGGCGTTCGGGTCCAGGGCCAGCAGCCGGGGCTCGTGCAGGTGGGTGCGGGCGGCCATGAAGTCGAGCCGCTGGCAGTACAGGACCACCCCGGCGTTGATGAACTCGCCGCGCTCGACCCGGGGGACCGCGCGGATGACCGCGTACTCGTAGGGGGCTCTCATCGGGCGCCGCCCGGCAGCCAGGCCGCGGGATCGGTGGCCCGGGCCACCAGGTGGTCGCGGTAGGCGTCCCGTGCCTCGTCGGCGGAGCCGAAGTCGAACTCGGCCAGCCACTCGTCCGGCACCAGCGCGATGACCTCGGCCAGCATCGCGGGCGTGAGCTGGGCGGCCAGCTCCGGCCCGGCGGTCGCCAGCTCCGTCGCGTACGGCCGCAGCACGTGATCGTCCCACTGGTAGGCCCGGTGCACGACGTTGCCGGCCCGCGGCCAGTTGTGGTGGAAGTACAGCGTCGCGCCGTGGTCGATGAGCCAGAGGCCGGCGTGCCAGATCAGCAGGTTCGGGTTGCGCCAGCTCCGGTCGACGTTCTCCACGTACGCGTCGAAGGCCAGCGTCCGCGACGCCAGCTCGGCGTCGACCGGGTGCGCCACCGGGTCGTAGCCCAGCGCGCCGGGCAGGTAGTCCATCCCGAGGTTGGCGCCGGCGCTCGCCTTGATCAGCTCCTGCACCTCCTCGTCGGGCTCGGCGCGCGCCACGACGGGATCCAGCTGGGCGACGACGAGCTCCGGCACGGGCAGCCCGAGCCGCCGGGCCAGCTCGCCGGAGATCACCTCGGCGACCAGCGCCTTCGGGCCCTGACCGGCGCCGCGGAACTTCACCACGTACGTGCCGAGGTTGTCCGCCTCGACGATGCCGGGCAGCGAACCGCCCTCGCGCAGCGGGGTGACGTAGCGGGTGGCGGTGACCTCGGGCAGCACGCCGCTCACCCTAGTGCGTGCGGCCGGCGGGCCACCCAGCCGCGGTACCAGCCGGGCGGGCCGCCGAGGTCGCCGACGATCAGGCCGCGTTCGGGCCGCGGCGGCGCAGGTCCTCGACCTTGGTCATGGCGTCGCGCAGGTCGGTCAGCCACTCCTCGGTGTGCTCGCCGACCAGCTTGACGCACCAGGCCAGCGCCTCGGACCGGCTGCGGGCCACCCCGGCGTCGACCAGGGTGTCCAGCACCAGCCGCTCGGGCTGGCGCAGCCGGGTCATCACCGGCGCGGCGAGGTGGGTGAACAGGTCCTCGGTGTCGCCGCAGCGCACGCCCCAGCTGACCTTGCGCTGGTAGCGGTGCTCGACCTGGAGGGCGACCTTGATCCGGTCGTCCCGGGTGTCCTCGCGGAACTGGTGGATCCGGCCGGCCTGGGCCGCGGACCGGTCGGCGTCGGTGGCGTCGGCGCCCAGCTCGGGCGTGGGCACCCGGCCCCAGATGATGATCTCGTCGCGGTCGACGACGACCTGGGGCGGTTCGGTGAACCAGCCGTCCGGGACGGCGCCGGTGATCCAGGCGGCGGCGTCATCGGCGGCGGGCGGCTCGGTGCGGGCCCCGGAGGGCGGACGGAAGCGCATGGGAACCTCCAAGCGAAGCGATGATTACATGCTTACACCGTTTCATCGCTTGCGCCAGTAAGTCCGTTCCGCTCTCAGAGGACAAACGCGTCCGTCCAGAGCTGGCGGGTCCGCCCGGACAGGGCGTCCATCAACGCCACCGCCTGGCTGTCCGTCAGCGCCGCGACGAAGTCGATCACCGCGCGGCCGCGGGCCCGGTAGATCCGGTCCGGGGTGCCCTCCGGCAGCTCCGCCTCGGCCAGCTCCACCAGGTCGCGGATGCGCCGGGGCAGGCGTTCGGTCTCGTCCGGGTCGGCCAGCCAGGCCAGCAGCGCCTCCACCAGCGAGCCCACCAGCCGGGCCTGGCCACGCTGGTGCAGGGCCAGGTCCGGGCGGGCCAGCACGAACCGGTTCTGGACGAACTTGAGCACCTGCACCTCGTGCCACTGGGCCGGCGCCAGCAGCACGTGACCGGAGCGCACCGCCGGGTTCGCGGTCACCTCGATCGAGCTCACCAGGCGCTGGGTCCAGGTCGCGGAGAAGGCCGCCACCTGGGCCTCCGCGTCCAGCGAGCCGTCGAACGGCGCCGCCAGCAGCCCGTCCACCAGCTCGGCGCGGACCTGCTCGACCGCCGCGGCGAACGCGTCGTCGTCGCTGATCCAGCTGTCCTTGCGCTGCAGCTGGCGGCGCAGCGCCTCGATCGAGCTGCCCGGGCGGCGCTGCGCGTGGGCCAGCTCCTCGTCCGGGACCGAGCCGAACGCCGACCGCTGCCACGCCGTCAGCTCCGCCGCCACCGAACCCTGCTGCAGCACGCCGACCCGGTACACGTCCTCGAGGTCGTGGATCGCGTACGCGATGTCGTCGGCCGTGTCCATCACCGAGGCCTCGGCGGTCTGCTGCCAGTCGGCGACCCGCCCGGCGAACGGCAGCCGCGCCTGCACCATGTCCTCGACCTCGGTGGTGTACGCGCCGAACTTCAGCGAGCCGCCGTCCGGGTCGTCCGGCGGCGCGGCCGCGCCGCGCGGCGGCGGGTCCATCAGCCGGGGATGCGGCGCCGGGTGGGTGCGCCGGGTCCACGGGTACTTCAGGATGGCCGCGCGGGTCGCGGCGGTCAGGTTCAACCCGATCGTGGCCTGGCCGCGGATCTCCGTGCTGGTCACGATCCGGTACGACTGTGCGTTGCCCTCAAAACCGTCGCGCAGCCCGAGGCGCTGCCGGGCGAGCTGGTCGAGCACCCGCTCGCCGAGGTGGCCGAACGGCGGGTGCCCGAGGTCGTGCGCGAGCGCGGCGGCCTCCACCACGTCCGGATCGCAGCCGCCCAGCTTCTCCAGCAGGTCGCCGTAGCGGGCGTCCGCGGACAGGCGCTCCGCGATGGCCCGGCCCACCTGGGCCACCTTCAGGCTGTGCGTGAGCCGGTTGTGCACCAGCAGGCCCACCCCGCCGGGGCTGATCACCTGGGTGACGCCGCCGAGCCGGGCGAAGAACGGGGAACTGACGATCCGGTCCCGGTCCACCCGGTACGGGCTGGTGGCGAGGTCACCGGGGGCGACAAGGCTGTCACCGAAGAGGCGTCGGGCGCGTGGATCGTCCATGCGCCCGACGCTAATGCATCAGCTCAGCGGCTCTGGAGCGCGTCCAGGGCCACCGACATCGCGGCGACCAGGCGGCGGTCCAGCTGCGGGTCGTGGATCGTCACGACGTACTTGTCGCGCAGGCCCCACTTCTTGACCACCGAGAACGCCGGGCGGTCGTTCAGCAGGAACTCGAAGTGGTACGGCAGCCAGGACAGCGAGTCCACGAACCGGCGCAGGATCGCGACGGTGAGGTTGGTCTCCCGGCCGATCATCTCGCCGTAACCGGGCTGCTCGAGGTGCCACGTCGAGCGCAGCAGCGATTCCTTGAAGTTCTTCCGGAACAGGCCGATAGGACTACCGGCGGCGTCCGTGATGTCGTACGTGGCGCCCAGATCGAGCACCTGCCGAGCCTTGAAGCCGAGGACCGGAGTCGTCTTGGTGTCGTCGGTGTAGAGAGTCACCTGCTCCTTGAACGCCATCCGCTTCTGCTGGGCGAACGCGAGCACGCCGGCCTCGGACCCGTCGGGGGCGACGGCGTGGACCTCGTACTGGTTGACCATCAGGCGGATGCGCTGGCGCACGATGAATTGTTGCTGGGTCTGAAGGGTGTCGACAGTCACGGCGGCAGTGTGACACACCGGTGCTTACCTGAGGAGATCCACAGCACGACGGTGGCGGTGGATGCCGATGGGCGGTCAGACTTGGCAGCCGGGACAGAACTGACACGGAGGATGCACGCATGGCGAAACAGGCAGACGGCCGGCGGGGACGCGCCGGGGCATACCTCGCCCTGGCTCTGGGGGCCGCTGCGGCGTGGGCCGCTCGTGACATCCCCTCGCAGATCGGCAGCCGGAAGATCGGCGCCCGCGCGGAGGGTGACCGCGGCGAGCGGTACCGCCGCTCCCCGCAGTTCGCCGACGGCAAGTTCCGCAACGCCGACCCTGCGACCATGGTGACGGCGGCCTCGATGCCCCGGCTGTTGACGGCGGCCCTGACCGACCGCGACCGCCGGCATCCGAGCCAGCCGATCCCGGTGCTGCGCCCGGAGACCGGTGGCGACCCGAACGGCCTCTACGTCACCTGGTACGGCCACTCGTCGGCGCTGATCGAGATCGAGGGCCGCCGGGTGCTGCTCGACCCGGTGTGGAGCGAGCGCTGCTCACCGTCCCGGCTGAGCGGGCCGAAGCGGCTGCACGAGCCGCCGGTCGCGCTGCGTGAGCTGCCGCCGATCGACGCGGTGCTGATCTCCCACGACCACTACGACCACCTGGACATGGACTCGATCCGCAACCTGGTGGACCTGCAGGCGGCGCCGTTCCTGGTGCCCCTGGGCGTCGGCGCCCACCTGGAGCGCTGGGGCGTGCCGCCGACCCGGATCATCGAGCTGGACTGGAACGAGCGCGCCACGGTCGCCGGCATCGAGTTCATCGCGACGGCGGCCCGGCACTTCTCCGGCCGCGGCTTCACCCGCGACGAGACGCTGTGGGCCTCCTGGGTGATCGCCGGGCCCAACCGCAAGGCGTTCTACTCCGGCGACACGGGCTACTTCCCGGGTTTCGCGCGGATCGGCGCGGAGCACGGCCCGTTCGACGTGACGCTGGTGCAGATCGGCGCGTACGGCGACGCCTGGCCGGACATCCACATGCTGCCGGAGGACGGCGTCGCGACACATGTGGACGTCCAGGGCGGGCTGATGATCCCGGTGCACTGGGCGACGTTCAACCTGGCGCTGCACGACTGGCCGGAGCCGGCGGACCGGGCCTGGCGCGAGGCCAAGGCGCGGGACGTGCGGCTGGCGGTGCCGCGGCCGGGCGAGCGGGTGGACGTGGACAACCCGCCGGCGGTGGACGGCTGGTGGCAGGCGATCGCCTGACCGTCACCGGCTGAGCCTCAGTCGACGTACCAGGAGCCGGCGGCGGCGCGTGGGGTCCAGTCGCCGCCGGGCAGCGGGATCGTCAGGGCGATGTCGTCGGCGGTCGCCGCCAGCGTCGGCGGGCGGGTGAGGGTCAGGCCGTCCGGGGTGACCGTGAGCGGCGCGTGGCCCAGCGGCTCGGTGAGCACGATGACCACGATCGTCTCCCGGCCGCCCCGCCGCACGTCCAGGTGGACGACGGTGCGGTCGGGCTCGACGTCCACGAAGCGCAGCCGGCTCCCGGTGAGGTCCAGCTCGCCGAGCAGCCGGGCGGCGGTGCCGACGGTGATCCGTACCGGGGTGGGCGGGGCCGTGGCGCCGGGCAGCTCGGGCACCTCGATCGCCATCCGCCGGCCGACGTGCCGGAGCAGGGCGTGAGCCCGGCCGTCCTGGGTCGCCAGGATCTCACGCATCCGGCGGGCGGCCCACCGGGCGCGCACGGCGGTGGGCCGCGCCCGGAAGAGCCCCGCGTTCAGCCCGCCGCAGAGCGTGGCCGCCGCGGCCAGCTCGCCGCGCCGCAGCAGGTGGGCGTGCCGCATCATGCGCAGCTGCACCATGATCATGAGTTGCAGCCCGCCGAGCAGGTCGGCGCCGCGCGCGGCGAGCTCCGGGATCTCCGGAGCCGTCTCGCGGACGCCCGCGACGGCGTCCCGGGCGGCGGCCGACTCCTCCCAGAGCGCGTCGTGCGGATACCAGGTGACGTCCCGGCCGGTCAGCCGGACATCCGCCAGGTCGAGGCCGGCGCCGTCCCCGGTCACCACCACGGCCGGTGACCCGCTCAGCCGCACCTCGCCGCGCCCGGCGTGCGGGAACGTCAGGGCGGTCGCGTCGCCGAACCGGAAGTGCAGCTCGGGCGGGCCCGCCTCGGCGTCCGGGTAGCGCCGGCTGCCCGCCGACACCTTGACGAAGCCGCCGATCCGCTGCGGGTCCGGACCGTGCACGTCCAGCCGGGCGCCGACGACGGCGCCGCCGGTCAGGTCGTAGTCCGCGTGGATCAGCTCCGCGGCCCGCGCGGTGACCGGCTGCTGGGCCGCGATGAGCCGGCCGTCCCCGCTGCGGAACGGCGCTCGGTCGTCCCGCTCGGCACCGAGCAGGGCGGCCGGATCGAGCCCGAGACCGTCGAGATGACCGGCCATCCAGCGGCGATGGTCGGCGCTGGCCATGAACCCCAGCCGGCGCCAGACGGCCCGCGCCGCGGACCGCCGCTTCCACAGAGGAGCCGTGCCGGCGGCCACGGCGGGCAGCAGGTGGTTGTCCCACAGGTCGAACTGACCGATGAGGAACTCCCGGTCGAGCAGCCGGGGGTGCGCGGCGGCGGCTGCGGCGTCGGCATAGGTCCGATCCAGCAGCAGACCGAGGGCGGCAGCCTCGTCCGTTCGTCCGGTCCAGATCATGCAGGCACTCTGCCAGGTCCGGCGCTGCCCAACCACACGACATCAGGTCAGGTTCTCCGCACGCACGGACCTGGCGGAGCGGCGGCCGTCAGTGGGCGGCGTCGTAGGCGGCGGCTGTCACGGTGAGGAGCAGGAAGATCGTTCCGAACACCAGCGGCCGGGTGTGCCCCCAGGCGACCCGGCGCTTGTTCGGCAGGTCCCGCCTGGCGGCGCGGACGTCCCGCCACGCCGCGTGGGCGCGGCCGATGCGGTAGCCGATGACGATGACGGTGGCGGCGGTCATGACCGTTGCGACGCTCACTGCGGAACTCTGGTGGTAAGGCATTGCCGACCCCCTGGAGATGCGTAGCGGTGCCCGACGCCATCAGTGTGGGGTCGGGGCATCACCACGGGCCAGGGGATTCATCGGCCTTAAGAGCTATAAACCAGAATTACCGGTACGTAGGACGACATACACTTTCTGTCGCTTATCCGACCCGGTCCTCGGGCACGCAGACCTTGACGGCGGCCGGCGCGACCTCCACCCGGATCCGCTTGACCGACCCTCGCGCGCCACCGTCCAGTTCGTACGTCAGCGGCTTCTTCAGCTTCACGTCGATCCGCCGGGCCCGGGTCATGTGCACGAACGGCGAGTCCGCCGAGCGGCCCACCGCCATCCGGCCCATGGTGCGCGCCCATTGCGTCACGCCGCGGGCGGTGGCCACCCCGACGTCCAGCCAGCCGTCGTCCGGCTTCGCGTCGTCGAAGGCCTTGATGCCGCCGGTCACCGTGCTGACGTTGCCGACCAGCACGCAGCTCGCGTCGTCGGCGAACCAGGGGGTGCCGTCCACCTTGATCGTCGCCTTCGGGGCCTCGCCGTCCAGGTGGCGCAGGCCGGTGTAGACGTACGAGAGCTTGCCCAGCCGGTCCTTCAGCTTGCCGTCGGCGTCCTGGATCATCGCGCCGTCGAAGCCGATGCCGGCCATCACGGCGAAGTGTTCGCCGTTGAGCACGCCCAGGTCGATCCGGTGCCGCCCGCCGTGGAACGCGATCCGGACCGCCTCGCCCAGGTCGTGCGGGATGCCGAGGTTGGTGGCCAGCAGGTTCGCCGTGCCGGCCGGGATGATGCCGACCGGGACCTTGGCGCCGCCCTTGGTCTGCGCCAGGGTGTCCAGCGAGCGCTGCACCATGCCGTCGCCGCCCCACACCAGCAGCAGGTCCGGCTCCGTCGCGAGGGCCTTGCGCACCTGCTTGGGAGCCTTCCGGCTCTTCGGCACCTCGTGCCAGACGAGCTCGTCGACACCTTCGTCGGTGATCAGCCGGCGCAGCTCGTCGAGCCCGCCGCCGAGTGTCTTGCGCCGGTGGGCGACCACGGCGACTTTCCGGGGAGTCCGCATGGCATCGGCGTTTACCCGATGCCATGCATTCCTACGCCCCCGGCCGGGCCTCACGCCCCGCGGATCATCTGGATCACGTGGTGCGCGATGGCCACCACGGACGCCAGCACCGAGCTGACGACGGGGGCCAGACGAAGAACGGACCCGGTCCGGGTCCGCTGCGGCGCGATCTTCCTGAGGGTGACGTCCCGGCGATGGGGCGTCAGGCGGTGCGTCTCGCGGCGCGCGAGCCGGTGCGCCAAGCTGCGGGGCCGGAGCCGATTCTGTCGAAGGACCATCGGGCCACTCCCTCCTGGACGAGCGGCACAAACATGCCCCATTTAGCTACATGTGACCGCCATGTACCCAGGATGAGGCATCAACGGCGGCAGCACAAGGTATGTGGATGGTTGCTGTGTCGCAACCTGCCATGTGGCACAAAGGTGCCGGGGCGGCCCGCACCGGCCGCCCCTTCCCGTGCTGTCCCGGTGTCCTCAGTGCACGCTCTCGCGCATGCGCTGCTCGGCGGCCGCGCTGCGGATCACCATCAGCCGCAGCTCCAGCTCGTCGGAGACCATCGACGCCAGGTGGGTCAGCGCGGTGAGCTGCCGCTGCGTCACCTCGCGCGGCCGGTTGTCGATCACGTTGACGGTGCCGAGCCGGTAGCCGTCGTGGGTGCGGATCGGGGCCGCGGCGTAGAACCGCAGGCCGAGCTCGCCGCGGACCAGCGGGTGCTCCAGCGTGCGGGGGTCGACGGCGGCGTTGTTGATCACGTACACGTCGTCCTGGGCGATGACCGACGCGCACAGCCCCGGCTCCTTGCCGACCTCGCGGACGCCGGTCAGGCCCTGGCAGGCGGCGAGCCAGACCCGGTCCTGCTCCACCAGCGACACCGTCGCGATGGGAGTGTCGAAGATGGCGCCGGCCACAAAGGCGATCCGGTCGTACGCGTCCTCTACCGGCTGATCCACCAGCCGGTAGCGGCGTACGGCCTCGAGGCGGCGCTGCTCCTCGGGGCTGTCATTGTCCAGATACTCGTAAGCGTCGCCCGACACCGGGCTGCTGTTCGTCACGGGGGAACCACCTCACGCAAATGATCGCTCGCGGTCACTGCGAGCCTAGTGAAAGTGACCTGGGCGTCCGCAACGGCTGAGCCGGTCAAATCCACCGCGATGATCGTGCCGGGGGCCGGATGTCGCACAAACTGTCAGGCAGTCCCTAGTCCTCGTCGTCGTCCTCGGTGCGCGGCAGGGCGCGCAGCCGGACCCGGGTGATCGCCCGCCCGGTCACCTCGACCACCTCGGCGGTGAACTGCGGCAACGTCACGACCTCGCCCGGTTCGGTGGGAATGTGGCCGAGCACCGCCAGCACCATGCCCGCGACGGTGGTGTAGTCGCCCTCGTCGTTGCCGGTGCCGTCGAAGCCGATGTCGGGCAGGTCGTGGATCGGGAACGAGCCCGGCATCAGCAGCGCGCCGTCGGACTCCTTGACCACCGACTGCACGTCCCGGTCGGTCTCGTCGTAGATCTCCCCGACGATCTCCTCGACCAGGTCCTCCATCGTGATGATGCCGTCGATGGCGCCGCGCTCGTCGACCACCAGCGCGATCTGCTGGCGCTCCAGCCGCATCTGGCGCAGCGCGTCGGAGACCCGCAGCGTCTCCGGCAGGAACAGCCCCGGCCGGGCCACCGCGTCGACCGGCCCCTGCGCGCCGACCAGGTCCCGCAGGTGCACCACGCCGAAGACGTCGTCCAGCCCGGCCGGCCCGACCACCGGCGCGCGCGAGTGCCCGCCGGCGATGAGCTGGGTCAGCGCCTCGGGCGCGGCCAGCCCGGTCGCCAGCGTCAGCACGTCCCGGCGCGGCACCAGGATCTCCCGCAGGATCCGGTCGGCGATCTCGAACGCGCCGCTGATGATGGTGCGCTGCTCGATCGAGAAGTCCTGCTGGGCGGCGACCATGTCGCGGATCTCCTCGGTGCTGACCTCCTCCCGCTGCGCCGACGGGTCCCCGCCGGCCAGCCGGACGAGCACGTTGGTCGCCACGCTGAGCAGCCAGACCGCGGGCCGGGAGATCGTCGACAGGATGTCCAGCGGCCGCGCCACCAGCAGCGCCCAGCCCTCGGTGCGCTGCATCGCGATCCGCTTCGGCGCCAGCTCACCGATGACCAGCGTGACGAACGTCAGCACGATGGTGACCAGCACGATGGAGACCGGCTCGGCGGCGTTGCCCAGGAAGCCCAGCGGCTTGACCAGCGGCCGTGACAGCGAGACCGCGGCGGCCGCCGACGCCAGGAACCCGGCCAGCGTGATGCCGATCTGAATGGTCGCCAGGAACCTGTTCGGGTCCCGGGTCAGCCGGCCCAGCACCCGGCCGCGCCGGGAGCCGCGTTCCAGTTTCTGGATCTGGCTGTCACGCAATGACACCAGGGCCATCTCGCTGCCGGAGAACGCGGCATTGACCAGCACCAGCACCAGCACGAGCAAGACCTGCCCGCCTATGCCATCCACGACAGTTTCCGCCCCTCAGGCGTTGCGATCACGAGCCACACAGGCTATCGACAGTCGGTCACGGTCGCGCGGCGGCAGGCGGGAAAAACAGTTCAAACCCGCTTTTCCAGGTACGTGATGCCGACCGGCGCCGCCCCCGGCCCCCAGCCGGTCTCGACGTAGCCGAGCTTGCGGTAGAGCCGCAGGTTGGCCGCGCTGGTGGCGCCGGTGAACAGCTCGAAGCGGTCCACCCGGCCGGCCAGCGCCGCCTCGATCGCCCCGGCCAGCCGCGCACCGAGGCCGTGACCCTGCAGGTCGGGGGCGACGGCGAGCCGGCCGACGTGACCGGTGCGCCCGGCGACCCGGGCGCGGACGGACCCGACGAGCCGAGATCCCAGCCGGGCCACGAGCACCACGGTGTCCGGGTCGGCGAGGGCGGCCCGGACCTCGTCCAGGGTCTCGGTCAGCGGCGGCAACGTGAACGAGTTGTTCAGGGCGCCCTCGGCGAGGAACGCGGCCCGCTGAACGGTGAGCAGCTCACCCGCGTCGGCGACAGCGGCCGGCCCGATCACGACCTCCATCAGCTGACCTCGTCGGCCCAGACCCGCCAGTCGTCGAGCACGCCGTACAGCGCGGGGGTGAGCCAGCCGGGCGCGGACCGCTGGAAGACCCCCGGCTCCATCCCGGCGGCGCCGTCCGGCAAGGCGCCGACCAGGTGCGGAACCAGCTCGGTGAGGTTGGCCCAGTGCACCAGCTCGGGCTCGGCGGGCCAGGCGCCCAGCACCACCTTCGCCGGCACGCCGCGGCGCTCCAGCGCCTCCAGCGTCAACGCCGTGTGGTTGAGCGTGCCCAGACCCGCGCGGGCCACCACGATGGTCTGCCCACCCAGCGTGGTGGCCAGGTCGGCGACGGTCCAGGCCTCCCCGGAGGGCCGGACGCCCATCGGCACCAGCAGACCGCCGGCGCCCTCGACCAGCACCAGGTCGTGCTTGTCGGCCTCGGCCCGGATCGCGTCGACAACCTCATAGAGCTCCAGTGGCGCCAGCCCGGCGACCCGGGCGGCGGCGAGCGGCGCCAGCGGATCCGGGTACGACGTGAGGGTGCGCGCGGTGTGCGGATGCGCGAGCCGGGTGACGAGATCGATGTCGGTGGGGCCACCCTGGGCGGTGCCGGTCTGCCCGGGCTTGACAACGGCAACCCGCAACCCGGCGGCCTGGGCGGCGGCAGCGATGGCCGCGGTGACGATGGTCTTGCCGACGTCGGTGTCGGTGCCGGTGACCAGCACGATGCCCAGCCACTCCCCGGCCTCGGTGGGCCTGGCGGGGCGAGCGGCGGGCTCCGGCGTGCGCCCGGCCTCGGTCGCGACCCGGCTGGTCTCGGTCCGGGCTGTGGCCTGGCTGGTCTCGGTGGTGGCCCGGTTGGTCTCGGTCCGGGTCTTGGCCCGGTTGGTCTCGGCCTGGACCTGGGCCGTGGCCTGGCCGGTTTCGGCAGTGGCCCGGCTGATCGCGGCCTCGGTCTCACCTGTGGCCCGGGTGGTATCGGCCTGGACCTGGGCCGTGGCCTGGCCGGTTTCGGCAGTGGCCGGGCTGATCGCGGCCTCGGTCTCACCTGTGGCTCGGGTGGTGTCGGTCTCGGTGGTGGGCTGGCTGGTCTCGGTTCCGGGGGAGAGGCCGGCGTCCTCGGGTGATGCGGGGCCGGCGATGGGTGAGACCGGGACCGGCAGCTCAGGGCCGATCGGCTGAGGCCGGCCCTGGGTCGGGCCGGTCGGCTCGGGGCCTGGCTGCGGGGTTGCCGCTCCGGGGCCGCCCGGCTGCGGGCCGGTTGGCGCGGGTAGGCCGGGCTGCGGGTCGGCCAGGGAGGCCGGGGAACCCGGGGAGGCAGGGTCGGCCGGGGAGGCAGGGTCGGGATCGGTGGGCGAGGCCGGCTCCGGCGCCGCCGGGGATTCTTCTGGTGGGCGGCGTGGGGTGTTGCGGTTCCAGATCCAGCTCATGGCGCGCACTCCACGATCATGTCCAGGGCTCGCGCGAAGTCCGCCGCCGTGATGCCCGCGTTCAGCGTCAGGCGGAGCCGGGACGAGCCGTCCGGCGTGGACGGTGGGCGGAAGCAGCCCACCGCGATGCCCCGGTCGCGGCAGTCCGCCGCCCAGGCCAGTGCCGCCTCCGGACCCGGGGCCGGCACCGAGAGCACCCCGGCCGCCGGCCGCCGCACCCCGAACCCGGCCGCGCTCAGCCGGCGTGCGGTCAACTCACCGCGGGTGGAGAGCACGGCGCGGCGGTCGTCGGCTGCCCGGGCGATCTGCAGCGCCGTGTGCACGCCCGCCACCACGGCTGGCGGGGGCGCCGTGTCGTAGATGAACGTGCGGCCCGTGTCGATCAGGTGCCGGATCAGTGCCGTCGGGCCGGCGACCACGCCGCCCGCGCCGCCCAGCGACTTTGACAGGGTCGCGGTCACGACCACGTCCGGCTTGCCGGCCAGGCCCGCCGCTGCGACGCCGCCTGCGCCCTCGGCGCCGAGCACGCCCACCGCGTGGGCGTCGTCGACCAGCAGCAGTGCTTCGTGGGCCGTGGTCACCGCGTGCAGCTCGGCCAGCGGCGCGAGGTCGCCGTCGACGGAGAACACCGACTCGGTGACGAACACCGCCGGCCGGCCGGGGTGGGCGTCGAGGATGCGGGCGAGGGCGGCCGGGTCGGCGTGCGGGGCGACGACCACCTCGGCGCCCGAGCCCTTGCAGCCGTCGATCAGGGAGGCGTGGTTGTAGCGGTCGGACACCAGCAGGGTCTCCGGGCCGGCCAGCGCCCGGACCGCGCCCAGGTTGGCCAGGTAGCCCGAGGAGTAGACCAGCGCCTGCTCCGCGCCGAGCCACTCGGCCAGCGCCGTCTCGAGTTGCGCGTGCAGGTCGGTCGAGCCGCGGACCAGGCGCGAACCGGTGGCGCCCAGCCCGTACGCCCGCAGGGCCCGGACCGAGGCCGCGATCACCTCGGGGTGGGCGGCCAGGCCGAGGTAGTCGTTGCCGGCCAGATCGACCACCGGGTCGGCAGCGGATCGCGGCCGCAGGCTCCGGGTCAGGCCGGCCTTGGCCCGCGTGCGGGCCTGGCGCTCCAGCGCCTCCTGCCAGCCCGCCAAAGCACCCTCGCCCTCATCGCCGGAACCCCGTTCGCCGGGCAAACTATCACCCGGCTCCGACATCCAGGCCGGGCGGAACGCCTTGTAGGGTACGGGCATGCCAGAGATCCTCGACCGGGCCCGGGCCCGGGTTCTTGCCGACGGTGCCGGGCTCGACGAGGCGGGCATTCTCGAGGTGTTGCGGCTGCCCGACGACGCGCTGCCCGAGCTGCTCCAGCTCGCCCACGACGTACGGATGAAGTGGTGCGGCCCGGAGGTCGAGGTCGAGGGCATCGTGTCGCTCAAGACCGGCGGCTGCCCCGAGGACTGCCACTTCTGCTCGCAGTCCGGCCTGTTCACCTCGCCGGTGCGCGCGGTCTGGCTGGACATCCCGTCGCTGGTCGAGGCCGCCCGGCAGACCGCGGCCACCGGCGCGACGGAGTTCTGCATCGTGGCGGCCGTGCGCGGCCCCGACGCGCGGCTGATGGCGCAGATGCGCGAGGGCGTCAAGGCGATCAAGGAGGCCGTCGACATCCAGGTCGCGGCCAGCCTCGGCATGCTGACCCAGGAGCAGGTCGACGAGCTCGTCGCGATGGGTGTGCACCGCTACAACCACAACCTCGAGACCTGCCGGTCCTACTTCCCCGACGTGGTCACCACGCACTCGTGGGAGGAGCGCTGGGGCACGCTCACGATGGTCCGCGACTCCGGCATGGAGGTCTGCTGCGGCGGCATCCTCGGCCTGGGCGAGTCGATCGAGCAGCGTGCCGAGTTCGCCGCGCAGCTCGCCGAGCTGGACCCGCACGAGGTCCCGCTCAACTTCCTCAACCCGCGCCCGGGCACCCCGCTGGGCGACCGCCCGGTGGTGGAGGGCAAGGACGCGCTGCGCGCGATCGCCGCCTTCCGGCTGGCCATGCCGAAAACCATCCTGCGGTACGCGGGCGGTCGCGAGATCACCCTGGGTGACCTGGGCACACGTGACGGCCTGCTCGGCGGCATCAACGCGGTCATCGTCGGCAACTACCTGACCACGCTGGGCCGTCCCGCCACCGCCGACCTGGAGCTGCTCCAGGAGTTGAAGATGCCGGTCAAGGCGCTCTCGGCGACCCTGTGACCGTTCCGGTGTGGTGTGACCGGTGCGGGCAGCCGACCGCCGAGGGTGACCACTCCGCGTGCGTGGCGGCCCGCGAGCTGGAGCCGCCGCGGTTCTGCCCGGCGTGCCGCCGCCGGATGAAGGTGCAGGTCGTGCCGGCCGGTTGGAGCGCGACCTGCGTCGAGCACGGCCTCCGGAGCTCCTGAGCGATGCTGACCGGCGCCCTGGTCGTGCTGCGCCCGGCGACGCCGGCCGACGTGCCCGCCCTGCGGGCCGTCCGGGACACCGCCGAGGTGCGGGCCCGCTGGCGGGGCCCGGCCGACGTGACGGCGGAGATCGTGGAGTCGATCGCGGACCCCGACCTGCACTACCTGGCGATCATGGTGGACGGCCGGGTGGCCGGCGCGATCCAGTGGGCGGCCGAGGAGGACCCGGACTACCGGCACGCCAGCATCGACATCTACCTCGACCCGGCGGTGCACGGCCGCGGGGTCGGCACGGACGCGGTCCGGACGCTCGCCGCCCACCTGATCGACACCGAGGGCTTCCACCGGCTGGTCATCGACCCGGCCGCGGACAACGCGGCGGCGATCCGCTGCTACGCCAAGGTGGGCTTCCGGCCGGTCGGCGTGCTGCGCCAGTACGAGCGCGGGGCCGACGGCTCGTGGCACGACGGCCTGCTGATGGATCTGCTGGCCGCCGAGCTCATCCGCTGAGGGACCCATCGGCGAGGGGGGGGCGCCCGGGGGGGCCCCCCCCCCCCCCACGAAGACGGAAGATCAGCGGCGGGAGTAGCTCCGGCCGCGGATGGTGGTGCCGACTCCGGCCAGGTGCAGGGCCAGGCAGAACAGGCCGGCCAGGAGCAGCGTCATCGGCGTGAACGCATCACCCAGGTCGGCGTCGGCCCAGTCGAGCAGGAGTGCGAGGCCGAAGATCACGGCGGAAGCGATCGCGAGCATGGTTTCCTCCTCTGAAGGTCCCCAACGGATGAGGGACTATCCCTTCCCGGCGATCACCGGGCGTTGGGATGATCTTGAGGCCGCCGACCGGAACGTGCATTTCGAGTCAACCCGTCGGCGATGTGAGGTTAGGAGCAATCGTGCCGTTCACCGGCAGTCACCCGGCCGCCGTGCTGCCGTTCCTCAAGACCCCGCTGGTGCCGTCTGCCCTGGTGATCGGCAGTATGAGCCCGGATCTCGTCTACTACTTGGCGTTGCCCGATCCGGTGCGCTGGCGGTTGTCCGAAATCAGCCATTCCGGACCCGGGATCTTCGGCTTCGACCTGGTCTGCGGGCTGATCGCGTTCGTGCTCTGGCAGGCGCTGATCGCGCCGCTGGCGGTGGCAGTGGCTCCGTCCGCGGTCCGCGACCGCCTGGGCCCGGAACTGCCGGTTCCGCTCCTCCGCCAGGTGAGTGGCACGCGTCCGTTAGTCCTGCTCGTGGTTTCTCTGTGGGTCGGGTCGATCACGCACGTGCTTTGGGACGCGTTCACGCACCCGGACCGGTGGGGTGCCAACCACATCTCCTGGCTGGCGGAGAAGCACGGCATCCTGCCGGGCTATCGCTGGGGGCAGTACGTGAGCAGCGTGATCGGGCTGCTGCTGATCGGCTGGGTGCTGTGGCGTTGGTGGTTGCGCACGACCCCGCAGCCCGGCCTCCAACGCATCCCCGCTGTGCGCCCGGCGGTCGCGGCCGGCGTCTGGGGGCTGGTGCTGTTCTGCGCTGGGGTAGGCGGGCTGGTGGGGGCCTGGGCCTCGCTCAGCGACTCCTTGGGTGCTGGCTCCCTGGCCTTCTTGGTCGCTACCTACGGCGGAGTGGCTGCGTTGGCGGCAGTTCTGGTGTGTGCGCTGCTGGTGGTACCCCGCAATCGGGCTGCCGTCAGGGAGCTGAGTTCTGCGCCTTAGCAGCCTTTTTCCGGGGTTTGCCGAGTTCCTCGGCCAGCGCCTGATGCATCGGCTGCCCCTTGGCCAGCCAGCCCGCTCGCTGCGGCCAGCCCCGTTGCACCGTCTCGATGATGATCCGGTCGAAACCCGGTAGGTCGCCCCGGTCCACCGCGGTCAGGAAGTCCGACCAGTGCATCACCTCGAGGTTCGTGAAGTACGGCGCGAGCAGGCCCTCGGCCCGGGAGATGAA